>JACRGW010000078.1 GCA_016212195.1 Nitrospirota bacterium | reverse complement strand
TGAACATCGTGAAATGCAGGTCGGTGTCAAAATGTCAGATACAATCTTTCTTGATGCTGCGACTCTTTTTAAAAATAGGACTGCCTATTTGAGGGTCTCAAATACCTCTGATATGCAGGAGATAGATTTCGAGGGACTTTTAAGAAATAAATTAACACAGAAAGGCATTATCCTTACAAACGACCCGTCTAAGGCCGGTTACATTATTCAGGCAAATGTCCTTTATATGGATTATGAAAAAGAAGGGCTTACTGATGCTGGTATGATTGCAGGAGGATTTGGAGGTGCATTAGCAGGAAGCACACTGGGACGTGATATTACAGGAGGTATTGCGGCTGCAGGAGCTGTTGGTTTAATAGGCAGTATTGTCGGAGGTCTCGCAGGTTCACTTATACATGTGGATACATTTCTTGGTGTGATTGATGTACAAATACAGGAGAAGGTTGAAGGTGGTGTTAAAGGAACAATGAGGGCTGATGTAAAACAAGGGACTGCTACAACACTCCAGACAGAAAGAGAAGTTAAGTCCGATTTTCAGGTCTATAGAACCAGAATGGCAGCAAAGGCAAAACAGACTAATATAGATAAACAGGAGGCTGCAAAAATCTTATCTGACAAACTTGCTACTCAAATTGGTGCCCTTTTTTAGGATTTAAAAACAGATATGTGCATTATTTTATGGGATCACACAAATGTATAAGGTTAAAAACTTTTCAATGGAGGAAGCCATGAGGGAATTGAAACTCGTTATTGAAAATTTAGTTATAGGGTTAGCAGGTATCTTTTTGTTGTTTGTTATTGGGGGGTGCGAGAAAGAAAAATCAGTAACAGGACCTACTGCTTTTAATGCATCAGAGACATCTATTAACGATGCGGCAATGGTTAGTAATAAAAGTAGCTCTGAAGCAAATACGACAACAAAAGATTTTTGGCCAGATAAGAATTATCAAGGAGATATGTTTATATCAATTAACCCTGGATATTGGGGATGTAAAGATTTGAGAGAACGCAATGGTTATGCCACCGCTAGAATAATCTGGGGTCCGTGGCAAACAGAAGATGTTCAATTGCATTCAACTAAGAGTGTAGCAATAAAGTTTAAGAAAATTAATAAAGATAGTGTTCAATTGACAGTAATTGTAAAAGGATGTGACATGCCCACTATTTATTTGAATAAAGGAAAACCACCAAAAGGGTACTATTTAGAATATACACCTAATTGGATACTTAGGACAAGATAAAACAAGTTAAAACAAAGAGGGGTAAGGGAGGCTAAAGCATCCCCTTTAAATATTTTCGGCCCGTTCAGGGAAGGGGCCCTACATGTAATCTTCATAAGACGAGTGGGCGACTAAAGTCGCCCCTACCCAGAACACCCATATATCTAAAGAACGCATTTCAGCAAGGCAAGTCTTGATTTCAGTAATTCTTATGCCAGTTCGGCCTGTTTTTCGTAAAGGAGCAGGGGCTTCTCCCTGTTATTTATAGCCTCTTCACTGATGATGCACTCTTTCACCCCTTTCAGGGATGGGATCTCATACATGATATCGAGCATGATATCTTCAAGGATTGCCCTCAGGCCTCTTGCCCCTATCTTTCTCATTATGGCCTTCCTGGCTATAGCGGTTAGGGCACCATCTGTGAAACGGAGTTTAACATTCTCAAAGGCTATTAACCTCTGATACTGTTTAATAAGGGCGTTCTTCGGCTCCGTCAGGATCTTTACGAGTGTCTCTTCATCGAGGTCATCGAGTGTGGCAACAACAGGCATCCTTCCGATAAATTCAGGAATTAGACCATATTTGAGAAGGTCCTCTGGCTGAATAAGTAATAGTATCTCGCCGATCTTCTTCTCTTTTTTGCTTGTTAATTCTGCACCGAAACCGAGTGATTTTTTACCTATCCTGTTCTCGATTATATTTTCGATACCGACAAAGGCTCCCCCGCAGATGAAAAGGATATTAGTTGTATCTACCTGGACAAACTCCTGGTGGGGATGTTTTCTTCCGCCCTGAGGAGGGATACTTGCCATAGTCCCCTCTATGATCTTAAGAAGCGCCTGCTGGACTCCTTCTCCTGAGACATCTCTGGTTATAGAAGGATTCTCAGATTTCCGGCTTATCTTATCAATCTCATCAATATAAATAATTCCTCTCTGCACCCTTTCTATATCATTATCAGCGGCCTGGAGCAACTTTAGCACTATATTTTCAACATCCTCTCCAACATATCCTGCCTCTGTGAGTGTAGTGGCATCTGCTATAGTAAAAGGTACATCAAGGATCCTGGCGAGGGTCTGGGCAAATAGGGTTTTTCCTGTACCTGTAGGGCCTATAAGGAGGATATTACTCTTTTGAAGCTCAACACCTGGTTCAACAGGGCTGTTTATCCTTTTATAATGATTATGGACAGCTACAGAGAGGATCTTCTTTGCCTTTTCCTGTCCGATTACATAATCATCGAGAATCCTTCTTATCTCTTTAGGTGTTGGGAGTTTTGTGAGACCTATCTCTAAGGTCTCATCTACTTCCTCAGCGATGATATCGTTACAGAGTCCTACACATTCATCACAGATATAGACCGTAGGACCTGCTATGAGTTTCCTCACCTCGTTCTGGCTCTTTCCGCAGAAGGAACACCTAAGGGTAATGCCATCATTCGCCTTTTTTGTCATCCTTATATCCTCCCTTATCTTACTTTCAGGGCTTCTGCCCTGCTTTTTATTACTTCATCAACAATGCCATATTCCTTTGCCTCTTCCCCTGACATGAAGAAGTCCCTCTCAGTATCGGCCTGGATCTTTTCGAAGGGCTGACCTGTATGGGATGCGAGGATACTATTCAAGATATCTTTCATCTTCAGGATCTCTTTAGCATGGATTTCGACATCAGTTGCCTGACCATGGAACCCCCCCATTGGCTGATGGATCATAATCCTTGAATGGGGTAAGGCATACCTCTTACCTTTGGCACCTGCTGCCAAGAGGAGGGCGCCCATGCTCGTAGCCTGACCAACACAGTAGGTTGCCACATCAGGTTTCACATACTGCATGGTGTCGTATATAGCGAGCCCTGAAGAGACTATTCCACCAGGAGTATTTATATAAAGAGAGATATCTTTATCAGGGTCTTCGGTCTGAAGGAATAGCAGTTGTGCTATAACGGTATTTGCTAAAGCATCCTCAATTGGTGTTCCTATGAAGATTATCCTGTCTTTAAGCAGCCTTGAATATATATCATAGGCCCTTTCCCCACGGTTTGTCTGTTCGATAACAATCGGTATCAAGTTCATTTAATTCCTCCTGGATTTAAATTATACCATAAAAGATAGAACTATTTGAAGGCAACCTTCGAAAAGAGATGGTCAAGTGTTTTTTCTACGAAGATCTCGCTTCTCAGTCCTTCTAAAGAACCGTCCTTAGAGATATAGAGTTTCTTGATATCTTCGGGAGTCTCCCTAAGTTCTGATGATAGCTCCTCTATCCTTTTATTTAAGTCCTCGTCAGAGGCAGAAATATTTTCTTTCTTTCCTATTGCTTCAAGTATTAACCCAGTCCTTACCCTTTCAGAAGCG
>JACRGW010000080.1 GCA_016212195.1 Nitrospirota bacterium | reverse complement strand
TTGACATATTTGTACAGAAGGTTCATCCTTTTCTCTATTTTCAGGTTCCTGTTAGATTTTATTTACCAGAAATTATATAATAAAAAAAGGCTATGTCAAAGATTCCTACACCGAGCTACAGTATAACGATCAGGGTTTCTATTGATAACAGGATAGGTATGTTCGCAAAACTCGCCACCGCAATAAGTACTGCCGGTGGTGATCTTGGTGCGATCGATATCGTAAAAGCAGAAAAGGGTAGAATCATAAGGGATGTGACACTAAATGCCAGGGATGAAGAACATGAAAAACAGATAGTGAATGAGATCAGGAAGGTAGATGGGGTTGATGTGCTCAGGGTTTTCGATAGGACCTTTACATCACATCTCGGAGGAAAGATAGAGATAACAAGCAGGCATCCTTTAAGGGACAGGGATGACCTCTCGAGACTTTACACACCAGGAGTAGCGAGGATCTGCAATGATATCGCCAACTACAAAGACCATGCCTATGCGTATACAATTAAAGGAAATTCTGTTGCCATTGTAACGGATGGAAGTGCTGTGCTCGGTCTTGGGGATATAGGACCTGAGGCGGCTCTACCGGTTATGGAAGGAAAGGCAATGATATTTAAAGAGTTTGCTGGGATAAACGCCTTCCCGATCGTTCTTAGCACAAAAGACCCTGATGAGATTATCAGAACAGTTAAGAACATATCCCCTGGATTTGGTGGTATTAATCTCGAAGATATCTCTGCACCGAGGTGTTTCGAAATAGAGAGGAGACTGAGAGAATCACTCGATATCCCTGTTATCCATGATGATCAGCATGGCACTGCTACTGTAGTGCTTGCTGCATTTATTAATGTGGCAAGGTTGCTTATGAAAGACACCAAGGATTTTAACATCCTGATGGTCGGTGCAGGTGCAGCAGGGACAGCGATAGCAAAGACACTCCTTGCCTATGGAGTAAGAAATATCATCCTTTGTGACAGGGCAGGCGCTATTTACAGAGGAAGAATTGAGGATATGGACTTCCATAAAGAGGAACTCTCTCGTATTACCAATCCGAAGGTCCTAAAGGGAAAGATATCAGATGTGATAAGCGGGGCTGATCTCTTTATCGGAATTTCTGCTCCGAATGTATTAACACCAGATGATATAAGGAAGATGTCAAAAAACCCTGTGGTCTTTGCCCTTGCAAACCCTGAACCTGAGATAGCCCCGGAGGATGCCCTTCCACTCGTGAGGATTCTTGCAACAGGAAGGTCTGATTATCCAAACCAGATAAATAATATGCTTGCCTTCCCAGGCCTCTTCAGAGGTCTCCTCGATGTAAAGGCAAAGGGTGTTAATGAAGAAGTGAAGTTTGCTGCAGCCCGCGCAATAGCCTACCATGTGAAGGATGATGAGCTATCCGAAGACCATATAGCACCGAGCATATTCGATAAGAGGATAATATCTCAAGTAGCCCATGCAGTAGCTGAAGAGGCGAAGAGGACAGGACTCGCAAGGATATGAGGCATCAATTCGATACGGTGATAATATGTTCCGGGCTTGCAGGTCTCAGGGCAGCCCTTGAGGCATCAAACGGGGGAAACGTTGCAGTCCTTTCAAAACTCTATCCAACAAGGAGTCATTCCACAACTGCACAGGGCGGTATCGGTGCAGCACTCGGGAATGAAGAGCCTGACAAACCAGAGTGGCATTTTTATGATACCGTAAAGGGAAGTGATTTTCTTGGAGATCAGGATGCGATTGAGATAATGTGTGAGGATGCCATAAGGGCTATCATAGAGCTTGAGCACTTAGGTGTTCCCTTCTCGAGGACACCTGAAGGCAGGATAGCCCAGAGGTATTTTGGAGGACATACAAGGGATTTTGGTGTGGCACCAGTAAGGAGGGCCTGTTATTCTGCAGACAGGACAGGTCATGCCATCGTATTCGCTCTCTATGAACAGTGTCAGCTTAAGGGGGTGAAGTTTTTCCCTGAATTTTTTGTTTTAGATATTGTTATCGAAAACACGAGATGTCATGGTGTTATAACCCTTGAGATCTCTACTGGTGAATTCCATATCTTTTCTTCAAAGGCAACACTTATTGCAAGCGGTGGCTATGGCAGGGTCTTTAAAACAACATCCAATGCCTATGCAAGTACAGGTGATTGTTTAAGTATCCTCTTTAATAGAGTTATACCCCTTGAGGATATGGAGTTCTTCCAGTTCCATCCCACAGGGCTTTATGGTATCGGGATACTAATTACAGAGGGTGCGAGGGGAGAGGGCGGCATATTGATAAATGGAAAAGGTGAGCGCTTTATGGAAAGATATGCGCCAACAATTAAAGACCTTGCTCCGAGGGACATGGTTTGCAGGGCAATTCTTACAGAGATCCGTGAAGGAAGGGGGATAGATGGGAAGGACTACATATATCTTGATTTAAGACATATTCCGAAAAAGACCCTTCAGGAAAGACTACCGGAGATATCCACATTCTGCAAGATCTATATGGGTATAGACCCATCGGAGCAGCCAATACCTGTTATTCCTACTGCCCATTACACTATGGGTGGAATCCCGACAGATATTGATGGAAGGGTCTTTATGGATGAAAAGGGTTCTGTTGTGAATGGTCTCTTCGCTGCAGGTGAATGTGCCTGTGTATCTGTCCATGGTGCAAACAGACTTGGCTGTAACTCCCTCCTCGATACCGTTGTCTTCGGGAGGAGGGCAGGTAATGCGATAAGAGATGAGATCAAAGAAATAGAATATGGAAGGATAAGAAATAACGAACTCGAAAAATCAAGGATGCTCATAGATTCTATCCTAACAAGTGATGGAAAAGAAAAGATCGCTAATATAAGGACAGATCTTCAGGATAGAATGATGGAACATTGCTCTGTCTTCAGGGAGGAAAAAAATCTTAAAGGATTAATCGATTCGATCGGAATACTTAAAGAGAGGACAGAGGATATAGGTTTAAAGGATAAGACAAGAAAGTTTAATACCGAACTCATCGATGCGATTGAATTAAAACACATGCTTACCCTTTCCGAAGTAATTGCCTCTTCGGCTTTAGAAAGAAAAGAGAGCAGGGGTGCCCATTACAGGGAGGATCATCCGGAAAGGGATGATACAATCTGGATGAAACATACACTTGCCTTCAAGACGGACAAGGGTATTGAATTCCGTTACAAGCCTGTAAAGATAACAAGATTTAAATCCGAAGAAAGAAGGTATTGAAGATGCAGGATGTCAGATGCATGATTCAGGATGCCTGATGGGAAAATATAGATTTAGGATAAAACGATTTAGCCAAGAAGAAGATTCATCTTCTCGATGGGATACCTTCTCCATCGATATGAAACCGATGGAAAGGGTCCTCGATGGGCTGGACAGGATAAAGGATTATGCCGATGGCTCTCTCACATTCAGACGTTCCTGCGGTCACGGTATATGTGGTTCCTGTGCAATGAAGATCAACGGAAGAAACAGGCTCTCCTGTCAGACACTAATAAAGGATATGCCAGAAACCATAAGAATCGAACCCCTCGAGGCATTCCCTGTCATTAAAGACATTGTTGTGGATATGGATGACTTTTTTAAAAAGAATGACTATGTCCTTCCATATCTCATAAATGATGAGCCTCCTCCTGAAAGAGAGAGACTTCAGAGCCAGGCAGAACAGGAAAAGATCCTTGAATCCATAACATGCATAATGTGCGGTTCCTGTACATCGTCCTGTCCTATCTACTGGACGGACAACCAGTATCTGGGGCCATCCTCCATTTTAAAGGCATACAGGTTTATCTTTGATTCACGGGACAGGGCAAAAGAGGAAAGACTTGGGAAAATCTCCGGTGCGCATGGTGTCTGGAGGTGCCACTCAATATTCAATTGTGTTGAGTCCTGTCCGAAAGAGATAGATATCACAGGGCATATAACAGAACTGAAACGATTGGCCCTAAAGAAGAATCTTCATTTATGAAAGTAAGAGCCACTATATTAACCCTCCCCCTTGATGGGGGAGGGTGGGGGTGGGGGTGATTAGAGATTGAAAAAAAGATTAACAGAACTTGCAAGGAATCTAAGAAAGAATTTCACTGATGCAGAGAGGTATTTGTGGAAATATCTAAATCGAAGACAATTAGAAGGGTATAAATTTCGACGCCAACAACCTAGAGGGATGTATATAGTAGATTTTGTAAACCTTGAGAGAAAAATTGTAGTAGAGATTGATGGTGGACAACATATGGTAAAAAGAAGGAAGGACAAAGAAAGGGATAATTGACTCAGGGAAGAGGGTTTTGATATTTTAAGATTCTGGAATAATGAGCTATTTGAAAATATTGAGGGAGTAGTAGAGGTCATAAGAAATAGACTTTTAACCCCCTCCCCTTCATCCCCTCCCACCAAGGGAGGGGAAAGTTACTCTTCAAGGGGTAATAGTAATCCGAAATGAACTCAATAAAAACTGATAAAAAGCTTTTTCGACCCTACAGATGGCATACAGGCTCTCTCGCATGGGCGCTCCACAGGGTAACAGGCATACTTCTTTTCTTCTATATCTTCTTACACCTCTATGTAATAAATAAACTCAAAGACCCTGAGGAATATAAGGCTACAATTACATTTATGAATGATCCGTCTATAAAGCTCGGGGAAATCGCTCTTCTTGGACTTGTTCTCGCCCATGCCTTAAATGGTATTAGACTTACACTCATCGACATCGGAGTTTCTACAAAACTCCATAAGATCATATTCTGGATGTCAGTCTGCGTCGGGTTTGTTATATTGATAATCGGAGGCCTCTATATCTTGAGAGGAAGTAAATGAAGGAAGTAACCCAGTGGCTTCTTCAGAGAGTTACAGGATTTTTACTTTTCCTTGGGCTGATGATACATATTTATATTATGCATTTTAGTGACCCTTCTGTTAC
>JACRGW010000079.1 GCA_016212195.1 Nitrospirota bacterium | reverse complement strand
GGACTTGTGAAGAAGGAGGTAAAGGCGGACGTTAATGTAAGCACAACCCAGATGATAAAGAGGAGATCATTTCGATCTACTATCCCCGTTGGTCCAATCCTCGATGAAGAGATGAGGGGGTATTTCGGAGATATCCCTCAGGGAGATATAAAAACGCAGAGTCTCGGTTCTGGCTTTATCATAAGTAAGGATGGATATATAATCACGAATAACCATGTTGTAGAGAAGGCAGAGGATATCAAGGTGACGCTTTTTGATGAAACTGAATATACAGCTAAGATTATCGGTAAAGACCCAAAGACAGATATCGCTCTGATAAAGATAGACGCGGGGAGAGAACTCCCTACAGTCAGGCTGGGAGACTCTGATAAGTTAGAGGTAGGGGACTGGGTTGTTGCCGTGGGAAACCCCCAGGGCCTGTCCCATACAGTTACTGCAGGCATTGTGAGTGCCAAAGGGAGGGTTTTAGGGGCAGGACCCTATGATGATTTCATACAGACCGACGCATCTATAAATTTTGGAAATAGCGGTGGTCCCCTTTTCAATACCGAAGGGGAGGTCGTAGGAATAAATACGGCGATGCTCTCTTCAGCCCAGGGGATTGGATTCGCTATTCCGATAAATATGGCTAAGGAGATTCTCCCCTTCCTTAAAGAAAAAGGAGAGGTAACGAGAGGATGGCTCGGTGTATCTGTCCAGAGGGTGACCCCTGAAATTGCCCAGAACTTTAAGCTACCTGAGAAGATTGGTGCCTTGGTAAATGATATCTCGAAAGGCAGCCCTGCGGAGAAGGGAGGAATAAAGCAGGGGGATGTGATTATTGAATTTGATGGCAAGAAGATAAAGGATATCCATGAACTACCGAGGCTTGTAGCTAATACCACAATAGGTAAAGAGGTGATAGTAAAGGTTTTAAGGGAAGGCAAAGATATAGAGTTGAAAGTTACTATTGCTAAATTGAAAGAGCCAGAAAAGTTGGCAGAAGAGGTACTCGATAAACTCGGTCTGAAGATTCAGACCCTTACACCTGAAATCGCTAATTTCCTGGGAATGAGAGATTTAGGAGGGGTGATTGTTACACAGATTGAAGAAGGGGGGACAGCTTCAAGGGCAGATATAAGGCGGGGCGATATAATAGTAGAGATAAACAGAAGGTACCCAATAAAGAATGTAGAAGACTTCAAAAGGGTACTTCAGGGTATCAAAGAGGGAGAAAATGTGGTCTTCTTAATAAGGCGGGCAGAGGGGTATTTATATATTGCCCTTAAGTATGGTCAATGATTTTTAACTTATAGGAGTATAAATGTTTGGACTTGGGTTACCAGAGCTTATAGTTATATTTGTTATTGCCCTTCTGATATTCGGGCCTAAGAAACTCCCTGAGCTGGGAAAGGCCCTTGGCAGGGGGATTGCAGAGTTTAAGAGGGCAACACAGGAGATCAAGGAAACTATAGATGTTGAGGTGAGGAAAGAGGAACTGAAGAAATATATTGAACCTTCTTCTTTTGAGAAGACTGAGATTAATACTGCAGAAGAAGAGAAAAAGATAGAGGGAGAAAAGAAATCGGAATCGGCTCGTTCAGGGGAGGCTCATGCAGGATGAGAAGATGCCCCTTATGGGACATCTTGAAGAACTCAGGAAAAGGCTCATCGTTATGGTTTCCGCTGTCGGTATTGGTTTTTTTCTTTCTTTCTATTTTTCCAAAACTCTTTTTTCATATCTCACAAAACCGCTAACCTCTGAAATCACCATAAGACCGGAGTTCCCCTTTATCTTCTTTATAGAGAAAGGTTTACCTTCTCTCATCTTCCTTGCACCCGCAGAGGCCCTGTGGATGTACCTGAAGGTCTCCCTTATCGCAGGTATATTCCTTACTCTTCCCATAGTTTTTTATCAGATATGGAAGTTTGTTGCACCCGGACTACTCCCAAAGGAAAAACAGTATGCCCTGCCTTTTGTGGTTTTATCAACTACCCTCTTCCTCATCGGTGTACTCTTCTGTTTTTATTTAGTTCTGCCCTATGCTATAAAGTTTCTCATGAGTTACGGTACGGAGCAGCTCAAACCTATGATCTCAGCTGGTAACTATGTAGATTTCTGCCTTAAATTCCTTCTTGCCTTCGGAATTATCTTCGAGATCCCCCTGGCAATCATCTTTCTCTCGAAGATTGGTCTTGTCACACCTGCCTTTCTTTCAAGAAACAGAAAATATGC
>JACRGW010000010.1 GCA_016212195.1 Nitrospirota bacterium | reverse complement strand
TTATCCTGAGTGAATTTATGATATTATGCCTGAATCTGTCATTATCAAATATACCGTGTATATAAGTTCCCCAGACATTTCCTTTTACAGAGCCCTCTTTAACTGTCGAGAGTCGATATTCGTTGGTCCATAGTCGAGATAAATTAAATAAACCAACATCGCCCTTGCTAACCCCCATATGTATTTCGTATCCCTTCAAGGTATTTTTACTCTGAACTCCTAACTCTAAACTCTTAACTAATGTTGCCTCCACCTGCGATGTTATCTTCATTTTTTCAAAAGTTGTCTCTATATCAAGAAGTCCTATTCCCTTTACCTCTTTATTCCTGCTTTCTACACCGAATGGATCAAATATCTTCTTACCGAGCATTTGATAACCACCACATAACCCTATGAGCGGTATACCCTTCTCTACTGCAAGTTTTATACTTTTTTCAATGCCATTATTACGGAGAAAAAGGAGATCCTCGACTGTATTCTTTGAACCAGGAATTATTAAAAGGTCTGCATTCTCAATATCTCCCCTCCATAACGAATAGACAAATTCAACATCGGGTTCATACATAAAGGGGTCGAAATCCGTAAAATTCGAGATATATCTTAATCTCACCACAACGATCTTTATTTTTGAACCCTTGAGCTCTTGAACTCTTGAATTCTTTAACCTTTCTAAGGGAATTCCATCCTCCTCATGAAGTCTTAGATCCCCGAGATAGGGTATTACTCCTATAACTGGCCTACTCGTCTTCTCATAAATCATTCTAATTCCAGGTTTCAGGATTTCTATGTCCCCCCTGAATTTATTGATAATATATGCCTTTATATAATCAGCATCTCCATCAAGAAGTCCCACAGTTCCGTAAAAAGATGCGAATACCCCTCCCCTGTCAATATCTCCAACGAGAATTACAGGTGCATCTGTATATCGTGCAACACTCATGTTAACTATCTCGTCATCCATAAGGTTTATCTCGGCAGGACTACCTGCTCCTTCAATCATAATGAGATCATATCTTGTGGATAGCCTTTTATAGGCATTCTTCACAGCCTCCCATGCTTCCTCCTTAAAAGAATAGTATTCTCCTGCCTTCATATTCGAATGAACTTTGCCATTAACAATCACCTGGCATTCTGAATCACTTGATGCCTTGAGAAGTATGGGGTTCATATCAACTGAAGGCTCGATGCCTGCAGCCTCTGCCTGAAGTGCCTGTGCACGCCCGATCTCACCACCCTCTTTTGTTATAAAGGAATTGAGAGCCATATTCTGGGCCTTGAAAGGGGCAACATTTATCCCCATGTCCCTGAATATCCTGCAGAGTCCGGCTACAATAAGGCTTTTCCCTACCCCCGAGCCTGTCCCTTGTATCATCAATGCCTTAGACATAATTAATATAGTATATAATTTATTGTTTTTATAACAGGATAACTGCTATGGAATTCAATAATATTTATTGCCGCATAATCCTGTTCTATCCTGAAGATATTCTCCAGTGGTACTCCAAGGAGCTGACAAAGGATTACCCTGTTCACGCCTCCATGGGCTACAATCGCAATATCACCTCCACTATGGTTATCGATTATTCTATCAAGGGCTTTTATGCTTCTTTCTTTCACCTCTAATGTACTTTCTCCACCGGTCGGTCTAAACATAAGTGGATTTTTTACCCATGCATTAAAATCTTCAGGGTATTTCTCTTTTATTTCATCGAAGCTCATCCCTTCCCATTCACCGAAGTTCCTCTCACGTAACTCCTCCATTGTTTCAGGTATCAATCCAAAAGCTTTTGCAATTATCTCCGCGCTCTTAACCGCCCTTCTTAAATCAGAACAGTAGACAGCATCAAGTTTGGGTGCTACAGACAATGATTCATGATTTCTGATGTCTGATGCATGATTATTTTTATCCTGCATCCTATATCCTGTATCCTGCATCATACTCTGATTTAACTTTTCTGCTATAAATGCTGACACCTGTTCTATCTGCCTCACACCCTTTTCGGAAAGTGGCACATCGATCGTCCCTTTATAACGTTTTTCCTCTGAGCCCTCAGTCTCGCCGTGCCTTATTAAATAAAGAGTCGTAACCATATAAGCACTAATAACAAAAAACTAACCTCAGTGATTTCACTTATTGCACCGAGCGTATCTCCATTAAGTCCGCCGAATCTTTTATTAAAAAAACTAACCCAGATATAACAAAAAAGATACATAACAATAAGTAATGCCCCATAAAAGATGTACTGGCTACTCGGCGTATAACGGCTGAAGAACATAGGTAGTAGCATTAATAATAGAAAAAGTATTAAGGTTGAACTAATAACTACTTTAGATCCAATCCTGCCTATAAAAATACTTCCGAGCCCTTCCTTCATGGATGGCCTTCCATGAAACATCGAAATAATCATCGTCCATTTTGAGATAGTTGGCATAAGGATAAGAGAAGAATAGTGAGTGAATGGTGAAAAGTATGATATGTTCTTTAATGAAAGATACTTTATAGCCAGCGAAAAAACTATAGCTATCACACCGATAGAGCCTGTTTTACTATCCTTCATTACAGAAAGTCTCTTCTTTCTATCTATATCTATGTCGCCTTCTGATTTTACTGCAAGTGCATCAAAGGTATCAGCAAGTCCATCGAGGTGAAAACCACCATTGGATAAAACAAGTACAAGAAGAACTATTGCCAGAACAAGGTTGTCTGGAAAAACCATACCGACCATATAGTCTGTAGCCAGAAGCAATGCCCCCTGAATAATACCCACTATTACAAAAGCCTGGGCGCTTTTTGCAATATCCTCTTCGCTGATCTCCTTGATATTCTTAATCGGTATGATTGTCAGAAACTGTAGTGCTATCAGTAGTTTTTTCATTAGTTAAACTCTTAACTCTGAACCCTAAGCCTTTTCAGAGACCCCTGCCTCACCGAATGTTGCCATCTCCTTATAGATCTTGAGACCCGCCTCTATCATAAGCATAGCAAGTGCTGCGCCCGTCCCTTCTCCGAGCCTGAGGTCAAGATCAAGTATCGGTCTCAATCCGAGCTTCTAAAGCATTGCCTTATGCCCGATCTCGACCGAGTTATGTGCGGCAAACATATAATCTCTTGTCTTTGGCTCGATGCAATAAGCTATCAATGCACCAGCAGTGGATATAAGACCATCTATAACAACAGGAATTCTGTTTGCTGCTGACCCGAGAATCAATCCAGCGATCCCTCCAATCTCAGTACCTCCAACCTTAGAAAGCACATCGATAGGGTCCAAGGGGTCTGGTTTATTAAGAGAAATGGCATCCTTGATTACATTAATCTTATGTTTCAAGGCCTCATCGCTTATCCCCGTGCCTTTTCCTGTAACCTCCTTTACAGATCTTCCAGTTAAGACAGCAGCTATGGCAGATGAAGGTGTTGTGCTAGCAATACCCATATCTCCTGTACCGAAGATTCTATATCCTCTATTTGCATATTCATCTGCAAGCTCTACCCCAACGGAAATACATTTCTCAGCCTCCTTCCTTGTCATGGCAGGGCCCTTCCGGATGTTCTTCGTTCCCATTATGACCTTTTTTGAGATAAATAATCCCCCCTCACCCCCCTTTACTAAAGGGGGGATGGGGGGATTAACAAAGTCAAAATCAACCCCTATATCTACCACAATAATCTCTGCACCCGCATGTCTTGCCAAAACATTTATCCCTGCGCCACCTCTTAAGAAATTCAATACCATCTGACCTGTAACCTCTTTCGGATAGGCAGATACACCCTCTTCCGCAACACCGTGATCTCCTGCAAAAGTAAAGATTACCTTTTTATCAATATCAGGCATAGGGTTTTCTGTTATTGCCACAAGCATCCTCGCAAACTCCTCCAGCCTACCAAGGCTTCCCTGTGGTTTTGTCAGGCTATCAAGCCTCTTCTGGGCCTGTTCAATAAATTTTCCATTAACTGAAGTTACACTTCCCAAAAGCCTTTCTAATCCCATGATCCCTCCTTTTTTTAACCTTTTATTTTTACGGGTATCCCTGCAGCAATCAGATACACCTCATCTGATATTTCAGCTACCTTCTGATTAAGAATCCCCGCCATGTCCCTGAACCTTCTCGCTATCTCATTTTCAGGGACGATCCCCATTCCGACCTCGTTGGAAACAATAAACAGTTCGGTGTTTGGAGCTTGGAGTTTGGAGCCTTCCAATGTATCAATCAAATTTTCGATCTCTCTATCGGAATTGCAGTTATCCTGCATCAGATTCGATAGCCACAATGTCAGGCAATCCAAGATGATAACTTCGTATTTACCTCCTATCTTTTTAATCACCTCAGAAATCTTTAAAGGCTCTTCATATGTATCCCAATCCTCCCCTCTCTTCTTTTTATGTTCTTCAATTCTTTCCCTCATCTCCTCATCAAGGGCCTCTGCAGTTGCTATATATGCCTTCTTACCTGAAATCCCTGATGCCTCTTCAAGGGCAAAGTCACTCTTTCCGCTCCTTGCACCTCCGATGATAAAGATTATCTTCCTTTTCATTGAATTATCATGAAATCCTTTATATCCATAAACCAGTGGTCATTCCTGTTCGTAATTACACTATCTGTTATTTCAATCCTCCCTTTGAATAGGGGCCCTGAAATAACAAATGTATGGTACTCCCCGTTTTCGCCGCAGAGATCTAATTTCCTTGTCTTAAGATATTCCGTAAAATTCCTATCTACCTTACGTCCTATCCATTCTTTATCTATAAGGCCCCCCTTTCCGCTCACAACAACAGCCTCAAACCCTTCATCAATAAACTCATTTATTAATTCTTCTGTACTGATCCCCCATAAAGGCTCTACCGCCTCTATGCCTATTTCCCCGCATACCCTCTCAACCCATTCTTTGTGAGGCTCAAGATATATATCCCCGAAGACCATACCCCTTATTTCAAATCCCCCCCTCCCCCCTTTTCTAAAGGGGGGTGAGGGGGGATTACTTTCTTTATTTATAAGGCATCTTACAGTATCCTTAAATTCAACTTCAAAATTATCAGATAGCACTTTCCTCTGAACTATTGGTATCCCTGAAAGCCCCGCCTGGAGCCGTATCAACCTTTCATCAACACCATGGAGATTGAACTCCCTCACAAAGTGGACAAGATGGGATATCCTGATCCCGTCTTTTATTGCCCTGTAACATGCAAGGCAGCTGTCTTTCCCTCCACTCCACGATGCAAGGTACATATGCCGCTGCCTTTTAAATGATACTGTTTTCATAGCTTATATAAGCCCTTTCAGAATCATGCCTTCTTATATCGATACTTACATCAAAGGCAATCCTGAGCAGATCCTTTGTGAGTACTGAATCTGGAATCCCGATACCGAGTATCTTTCCGTCTTTAATCAGCATTACTTTCTCAAACTGCAATGCCATATTTATATCATGAAGTGCCATGATTATGGAGATACTTTTCTGCTCTTTTAGATCTTTGAGCAGTTTCAGAATCTCTATCTGGTACTTTATGTCAAGATTTGAGAGCGGTTCATCGAGGAGGAAAAGTCCTGCACCTTGAAGTAGTGTCATTGCGATAAAGGTCCTTCTCATCTCACCTCCGCTCAGGTTTTTTATGTATGATTCTGCTTTCCCTTTAAGTCCAACAATCTCCAGTGCCTCATCTACGCCCATCTCAGGCGTTACTTCATAGGGATACAGTCCCATCCCCACAAGCTCCTTGACCCTGAACGGAACATTTATATCAAGTATTTGAGGAAGGTAACATAAAAGCTTAGCCCTGTCTTTATTCTTATATAGACGTAATGGTTTTCCCCAGAGTGTTATGAGACCCTCAGATGGCCTTAATATCCCTCCTGCAAGTTTGAGGATGGTTGACTTCCCTGAGCCATTTGCACCAAGAAGGCCGATGATCTCACCATTTCCCACTTTGAGGTTTAGATTACTGATAAATTTCTTCCCTCTGTTGTACATAAAACCTACATCCTTGAATTCAAGAATTGGATCTCTATATGCCGAGGACATCTTTCCTCCTTAAAAGATAAAGAAAATATGGTGATCCTATGATTGCGGTCACTATCCCTGAAGGGATCTCCATCGGAGCCATGACCGATTTCCCGATCAGATCTGCGATACAGAGAAATCCACCACCACATAGGGCTGAAGCAGGGAGTAGGATTCTGCTATCAGCTCCGACAAGGAACCTCACAATATGTGGTATAAGAAGACCTATAAATCCGATAATACCTCCCATTGCTACAGAAGCCGAAGTCATGAGTGCTATGGATACAAACAATATAAACCTCTCCCTGTAGACAGAAAAGCCAAGACTATGGGCAATTTCATCACCGAGGATCAGGGCGTTAAGGGCCTTGGCCCTTAAAATAGAGATGAGAAGACCAGTAATGATAAATACAAAACCATAAGGTATCAATGACCAATCAGCAATAGAGAGGTCTCCGAATATCCAGAGAACAGCCCGCCTCAGGCCTTCATCTGTGGAAACACTCATAATGAGCATGAGGGCTGCATTGAAGAGAAAACTCAGGCCAATACCTGCAAGGAGAAGCCTCTCAGGCCATAGCCCTCCCCTTCTCCAGCCCAATATACCCACAACAGCACTCACGAAGGTAGCCCCTATAAATGCCATCAGGGGTATGGTGAATTTTCCGAAAAGATACAGGCCTGATATTATCCCCAGGGCTGCTGAAAGGGATGCACCGCTTGAAATCCCGAGGATATAAGGATCTGCAAGGGGATTTTTTAATAGCCCCTGAAGCAGAGCCCCTGATGCACCAAGGGCCATCCCCATAAGGGCAGCAATCAGAACCCTCGGAAGCCTTATCGAAAGAATTATCTCCTTCTCCAAGTCACTTAAAGCAAAGGGGATCATTACCCTCGGCCCTATGAACAGGGACATTATAAATATCATAATGGATAGAACTGATATGATTATAATTTTCCTTCTCACTTTGAGGCACTCTTTAAATATCTATCCATCTCCTCAATTCCCTCAACGATCCTCGGACCGAGCCTGTGAAGACGATCGCTCATATAAAATACTGCGCCCTTTTTAACTGCCCTCACCATCGATATTTTCCTCATAATTCCATCTGAGACATCCTTCATATTCATATGCCCCCTACCGATAAAGATTATGTCTGGGTCTTGATGAATAATTTCTTCTATCGAATATTTCGGGTATGGCACTTTAACATCTGAGGCTATATTTTGAACACCGAGTAGTGTTATTACATCATCCATGGCAGTCCCTGGGCCTGCTACAATAAGTGGCTCAGGCCAGATGATGAAGAGTGCCTTCTGTCCCCTGACTCCTGGACTTTGACCCCTGAATTTATTAATTGCCTCTTCTATCTCATTTGCGAGTTTATCCGCTCTTTCCTTTACCCCCAGTACTGACCCTATGTCTCTGATTCCCTTTGGCAGTTCTGAAAGCCTTCTTGCCCTGAATACATAGGTCTTTACTTTCAGTGAACGGAGTCTCTCTTCAAACTCCTTCAGGTTTCCATCTGTGGTCATAATCACAATGTCAGGTTTCAATGTGATAATAGCCTCGATGGATGGGTTTACCATCCCTCCGACTTTAGGTTTCTTCTTCGCCTCCTCGGGGTAATCACAGTAGGTTGTTACGCCTACAAGTCTGTCCCCGAGGCCGAGGGCATATAAAATTTCGGTAATACTCGGAGCCAAAGATACTATACGCTCTGGTGGTTCACCTGCAACTGCAGGGGTGTAAAGTGAATGGTGAATAGTGAATAGTAAAAATAAAATTATCAGTTTTTTCATCTTAATCACACTTTTAATCCCCTAAAACAAAAATCCCCAATCTTCTTTCGAATTCTGGGGATTAATCTCTTAATCCTCACTTTCTTTGCCTCGAAGACTGTGTGAGGTTATTTATCCAGGCAGGTTTTCTGGCTCTCCCTACCTGGCATGCCTTCCCATCCCGATAGGTCGGGACAGTGGCTTTATATATGCCAGGGAACTACCCCATATTGTTGGGGTCGGGGTTACAGCGGCGGGTCCGCTCCCGATTCTCACAGGATTCCCTTCACCCGGATATAGTCCTATTCAGTTGTTGATTATTTTTATCATAAGTAT
>JACRGW010000076.1 GCA_016212195.1 Nitrospirota bacterium | reverse complement strand
TTGCCAGGAATTTAACTAAAGAACTCAATCAGCAGTGGGACAGAGGAGCGGTCATCCGTCTTGCCCTGAGCGAATTCTTTTCGAAAAAGGGCAAAATTATTTAGTTTACCGGGGTGCCTCATCGATCTTTTTTGCAGAACCCATTTCTTCTAATAGGTTTATTGATTCTGACCGTGTAAGGGATGTACCACGCAGGATAGCCCTCTTCTTACCTTGCTCGGTTAAGATTACAATCCCTTCAGGGAGCGTAAAGTCTTCAGAAGGGATATCTTTAAGTGATTCTTTCATAAAATCTATCCATACAGGGAGTGCTGACCTGGATCCGGTTTCTTTAGAGCCGATACTTCTGTGGTCATCATAACCTACCCACACACCCGCTACAAGAGTAGGTGTATATCCAATAAACCATGCATCAGTATATTCATTAGTAGTACCTGTCTTACCTGCCACAGGTCTTCCGAGCACCTTTGCCTTCCAGCCAGTTCCCTGTTCCACTACTCCTCTCAGCAGATCTGTCATGAGATAGGCAATCTCAGGTTTAATAACCTCTTCTGCAGAAGGGAAATTCTCCTCGAGAACCTTCCCCATCCTGTCCGCTACCTTAATAATAGCCATAGGAGAGGTTTTAATCCCCAGCTTAGCAAATACACCATATGCAGATGTTATCTCGATGAGTGTAAGATCCGAAGAACCTAAGGCAAGAGAGAGATAAGGCTTGAGATCGCTTTTTATACCTAATTTCTTCGCATACTCTACAGTAGTGTTCACCCCGACCTTATCAATGAGCTTAACTGCAATCGCATTTATTGATTCTGCCATAGCCTTTCTCAGGGTAACAGGACCCTGGAAATTTCCTGAAAAATTCATAGGACTCCATGTCATACCTTTTTTAGACCCAGGATAGGAAACAGGACTGTCAATAACGATGTCATCGGGGGTATAGCCATTTTCTAAAGCAGTCAGGAATACAAAAGGCTTAAAGGCGGATCCTGGTTGTCTAAGTGCCTGATATGTCCTGTTAAACTGGCTTTCATAGAAATCCCTGCCTCCAACCATAGCCTTTATATAGCCCGTGCCTGGATCTATCGCAATAAGGGCACCCTGAACGGGGGTATTCCTCTTCTTATGCCTATCGTCAATTGACCTGAGCCCTTTGCTCAAAGCCTTCTCTGCAATCTCCTGTACCCTAAGGTCAAGGGTAGTATATATGTTGAGGCCACCTGTATAGACATTTCGGCCATATCTCCCCTCCATCTCCTGGCGGATGAATTCAACAAAATAAGGTGCCTTATTGAGTCCTAATTTAGGCGGCACGGGCATAGGATCTTTCGCTGCCTTCTCTGACTCCTTTTCAGTAATATAACCGGTATCAACCATTCTTCTCAAAACATGAGAGCGCCTTAGTCTTGACTTCTCAGGGTTTCTGAAAGGAGAAAAGGTCGTAGGTGCCTTTGGAAGGCCTGCTAAGAGAGCTGATTCAGAAAGGGTTAGGTCATTCGTTTTTTTTCCGAAATATGTCTGTGATGCTGCCTCTATACCATATGCACCACTTCCGAAATAGACCTGGTTAAGGTACAGGTTAAGGATCTCATCTTTAGAATATTTTCTTTCTATCTGGATGGCGATGAAGGCCTCTTTGATCTTCCTCGAAAGGTTTTTTTCAGGTTTAAGAAAAAGCATTTTCGATAACTGCTGGGTTACGGTACTACCGCCCTGAATAATCTCTCCTGCCTTTATGTCTGCCCAGAGGGCCCTGATTACGCCGGAGATATCAAGACCTGGATGCGAATAGAACCGCGCATCCTCAACAGCAAGGATAGCGTTCTTCACATATTTAGGTATTTCAGAAAAGGGTATGACAGTCCTCCGCTCTATATAAAACTCTGATATCAGTTCACCATCTTTTGAATAAACCCTTGAGGTTTCATAAGGGTGGTATTCTTCTAATGACTGTATCTTAGGGATGTCACCGAGACGGAATAAACCGAGTCCTGCAAGAACTCCAAAGGTTATGGAAAGAAACGCAAAGAAACCAAGCAAAATATACCTTTTTTTCACTTCAGATAAATTATACCATATCTTTAAAACTATAAGAAAGAGGTTTGACAAAGGGTTGCCTATCTTGTAACCTTAAAATTAGATAATGGAAAGGTTTAAACTCATTTCAGAATTCAAACCAAAAGGTGATCAGCCCCAGGCTATAGAAAAACTATCCGAGGGGATCCTTAGGGGATATAAACATCAGGTCCTTCTCGGTGTAACAGGTTCAGGAAAGACCTTTACTATGGCGAATGTCATAGAGAATGTCCAGAAACCAACCCTTGTCATAGCCCATAATAAGACCCTTGCGGCGCAACTCTATAACGAATTTAAGACCTTCTTTCCAGAGAATGCTGTCGAATATTTTGTGAGCTACTATGACTACTACCAACCAGAGGCTTATATACCCCAGACAGACACATATATCGAAAAAGATGCTTCGATAAATGATGAAATAGACAGAATGAGGCATTCTGCCACTATGTCACTCTTTGAGAGGAATGATGTAATTATAGTAGCCTCTGTTTCATGTATATACGGTCTCGGTTCTCCAGAGGCGTATCATGATATGCTCCTTTACCTTGAGGCAGGAATGGTTGTGGACAGAGATGACATTCTCAGGAAACTTGTAGAGATACAGTATGAGAGGAATGATATTGATTTCAGAAGGGGTACATTCAGGGTCAGAGGCGATGTAGTCGAAATATTCCCGGCCTATTCAGATGAGAAGGCTGTAAGAATAGAACTCTTCGGGGATGAAATAGAATCTATTTTTGAGGTAGATCCCATTACCGGGGATACCATTGATAAGATACCGAAGATTGCGGTCTACCCTACAAGCCACTATGTGACACCGAGGGGACGGCTCGAAATAGCCATTGATGCAATAAAAGAAGAGCTTGAAGAGAGGATCATGTTTTTCAGTAATCAGGGGAAACTCCTCGAGGAGCAGAGGATTGGGCAGAGGACGAAATACGACCTCGAGATGCTGAAGGAGTTCAGTTACTGTCATGGTATAGAAAATTACTCAAGGCACCTGAGTGGAAGATTATCAGGTGAACCACCCCCTACCCTTATAGATTATTTCCCCAGTGACTCACTCCTCATAGTAGACGAATCACATGCTACCATCCCACAGCTTGAGGGAATGTATAAAGGGGATAGATCAAGGAAGCTTACACTTGTCGAGTATGGTTTTCGGCTTCCCTCCGCCCTCGATAACAGGCCATTAAACTTCCGGGAATTTGAGGGAAATGTGTCGCAGGCGATTTATGTTTCTGCGACTCCTGGACCATACGAGGTCAAAAAATCAAATGGTAAAATTGTGGAACAGGTTATAAGACCTACAGGACTCACAGATCCAAAGATAACAGTTAAACCTATAAATGGGCAAGTCGATGACCTTATGACAGAGATAAAGAAAAGGGCAGAAAATAATGAAAGGACGCTTGTGACAACACTTACAAAGAAGATGTCTGAAGACCTTGCAGATTATTACCACGACCTTGGTTTAAGGGTCAGATATCTCCATTCAGATATAGAGACACTCGACAGGGTCGAGATCATAAGAGACCTCAGGCTCGGAAAATTCGATACCCTCATAGGCATAAACCTGCTCAGAGAAGGGCTCGATATACCAGAGGTGTCCCTTGTGGCTATACTCGATGCGGATAAGGAAGGGTTTCTCCGTTCCGAGAGATCACTGATCCAGACATCCGGGAGGGCAGCAAGAAACATCAATGGTGAGGTTATCATGTACGCAGATTCCATAACAGGCTCTATGGGTGCAGCAATCAGAGAGACAAACAGAAGGAGGATAATACAGGTGCGGTATAACAAGGAAAATGGCATAACGCCGGAGTCTATAAAGAAAGGTATCCATGAGGTTCTCCGTTCTGTTTATGAGGCTGACTACTTTACTGTTCCTGTTGTCTCCGAACAGAAAGAAGGATACCTTTCATCCGAAGAGCTCCTCACTGTTATTGAGAGATTGGCGAGAGAGATGAGAGAAGCGGCAAGAAAACTCGAATTCGAAAAGGCAGCGAGATTGAGGGACAAGATAAAGGGACTCAAGGGAGAGGTGTTGACTGTTGGGATTAAGGTCTGATAGAAAAAATAAGTATGGACAAAGAGAGAATAAAAAACCTTCCTGATAAACCGGGTGTATATCTTCTAAAAAACTCGAAAGGTAAGGTAATATATATTGGGAAGGCGAAGTCACTCAGGAAAAGAATAAGTTCTTATTTTCAGAGGGCTGTTGAAACCGATCAGATAAAAGAATCAATGATGAAGGATGTGGCTGATTTCGAATACTTTATAACCGCAACAGAACTTGAGGCACTAATCCTCGAGTCGAACCTTATTAAAAAAGAAAAACCGAGGTTTAATGTAATCCTGAGAGATGACAAGAACTATCCC
>JACRGW010000077.1 GCA_016212195.1 Nitrospirota bacterium | reverse complement strand
TCTAATTCATAGCCCTCTCTTTCGCCAAGAAGCCTCCCTGTGGGATGTGCTATTATATGGATAAAGGGACTCCTCATAGCCCTGACTATCCTCATAGTCATCTGTTCCTTACCCTGTCTGAAACCAGAATGGACGGCAGCAACTACTATATCAAGTTTTGATAGAACATCATCGGGATAATCTATCGTACCATCTGACCTAATATTTACCTCTGTCCCTGCTAAGAGCCTCACACCCCTTAACCTCTTATTCAGCGATATTACTTCCTTTTTCATTTCAAGAAGGGCCTCTTTTGTAAGCCCCCTTGCGATTCCCAAAGACTTTGAGTGATCCGTTATGGCTAAATACTCATATCCCCTTTCTCTTGCAACAAGTGCCAGTTCCTCAAGTGTATGGGAGCCATCAGACCATTTAGAGTGTACATGGAGGTCACCTTTTATATCCTTAATCTTTACTAATTTGGGGAGGTCACCCTTAATCGCTGCTTCTATCTCTCCCATGTCTTCCCTGAGTTCTGGGTGGATATAGGGGAGGTCAAGTACCCTGTAGATATCTTTTTCTTCTTTCCCTGCTATCTTCTTATCTGTTTTCTCATCAAATACCCCATACTCATTTATCTTTAGTCCCCTCTTCATAGCCATCTCCCTGAGTCTTATGTTATGGGCTTTAGAGCCTGTGAAATATGCGAGGGCTGCACCAAAGGAATCCTCCTCAACGACTCTTAAGTCAACCTGGATTCCTGCATTTGTTACAATGCTCGATTTAGTAATTCCCCTTGCAAGAATTTCCTTCACCTGTGGTAGATTAACAAAGGTCTTCATCGCCTTTGCAGGATTCTGAGATGTGGCGAGTATATCGATATCCTTTATCGTATCCTTCATCCTTCTCAGGCTTCCAGCAAGACTTACCCTCCTCACATTCTTAGAAGCCTCGAGGGCATTGACTATTTCATCAGCCATAGGAAGAACCCTCCCGAGAGGTTGTCTCTCCTTCCCTCTTTTGAGCATCTCGATTCCTCTAAGTATGTTTTGCTCAGTCTTTTCCCTGATACCAGCTACTTTAAGGAGTTTATGGGACTTGGCAGCTTCCTCGAGTTCTTCTATATTCTTAATCCGGAGTTTATCGTAAAGGAGTTTTGCTGTCTTTGGACCGAGGCTTGGTACAGAGAGGAGTTCAACCTGTCCTTCAGGTATCTCCTTCTTAAGGTCTTCATAGAACTTGAGGCTACCGGTTGAAATTATCTCTTCGATTTTCTGTGCGAGGTCTTTTCCTATTCCGGGGATTTCTTCGAGTGCCTTTTTTTCTATCATGGAATCGAGGTCTTGTGGTAGGCTCTCGATATTCTGTGCAGCCTTCCTGTATGCCCTGATTCTGAAGAGGTTTTCTCCTTTTATTTCGAGGATATCGGCTATGTCATTAAATACCTTTACAACTTCCTGGTTCTTCATCCGAGATCACTCTTCTGACAGGCGGGACGCCTGTCCTACTAATGATTGTTTTCTATCACACCGGTAGGACAGCCGTCTCGGCTGTCCTATAAGGTTGATTCTTCATTTCCCTACCAAACCCTTTAATGTTAAGGCATTCTCCACAGCATACCCACAGGCATCGTTTCCGCTTGTTCCTATATAGACCTTTGGCATAATTTAATACTACCACAAAATTTTGAGCAAGGATAGATTTCACACAGAGTATAATGTAAAATATGAGGCATTAATGTTAAAATTCGTTTAAAATATTAGTAGAATGAAGGCAAAATACACCTTAAATATTACAGGGTATATAGCACATTGAATGAAAAAAATTATAGTTTCCAAATATCCTAAATAACGATCAAAGAAAAGAGTAGTTAATGGCCCCATTCCCGAACATAGATCCTGTTATTATTAAAATCGGCCCTCTATCTGTCAGATGGTATGGGGTGATGTATCTTATTGGATTTGCGTTTTCGTATCTCCTTGTCAGATATCAGGTAAAGAAAAAGAAGATAGCCCTGAATGTTAAAGACATCGATTCTCTCTATTCATTTCTTATCATTGGTCTCCTTGCAGGTGCAAGGCTCGGTTATATAATCTTTTATAATCTCGGTTACTATCTCAAAAATCCGCTCGAAATATTTACATTCTGGCATGGAGGAATGTCCTTTCATGGAGGTTTAATCGGGAGTATTGTTGCAGGTATTCTTTTTTGTAGAAAGTTCAGGCTGGATTTCTGGCAGGTCTCTGACCTTGTTGTCGTTACTGCGCCTATTGGACTTGGCCTCGGAAGACTCGCAAATTTTATAAACGGAGAGCTTTTTGGCAGGGTCACAGATGTCTCATGGGCGATGGTTTTTCCTGAAGGAGGCCCTCTTCCACGCCACCCGTCACAGCTTTATGAATTCTTTTTAGAGGGTGTTCTGCTTTTTGTAATCTTATGGACATTGAAGGGTAGAGGATTCAGATCAGGCATCCTCTCTTCATTATTCCTTATTCTATACGGACTGTTCAGATTTTTTGTGGAGTTCTTCAGAGAACCAGACCCACAACTTGGATTCATTCTTGGGATCTTCACAATGGGGCAGATGTTGAGTGTGGTTATGGTTACAATGGGTATCGGGGTTCTGTTTTATAAAAGTAGGTAGAGGAAAGTAAATAATTATTAATTCTTAATAATCTATTCATTACTTCTTCACAATTCTTTGGTATAATTTAATAGTATATCATGTGCATCTTATTTATTCTGGGCAATCTCTGATTGTAGAAAATATTCTAAAAGGCCTATGCGTTAATTTAAGGAAGTTCTTTTACCTAAAGATATATAGAATATTATCCTGTATCTTAGAGCTGGACTGCCTAATTTTAAGTCCAGTCAAAATTAAAAGGAGGAGATATCATGCGTAACTGGATGGGTGGAGATTGGATGTATGGATATGGTATGGGCTGGGAATGGTTCGGACCAATCCTGATGGTCCTCTTCTGGGTGCTATTGATCTTGGGGATAATCTACCTTGTTAAAGTCATTGCTGGTGGAAGAATAACTACTTCTCCCAGAGAAGAAACAGCCCTTGATATCCTTAAAAAGAGATATGCCAGGGGAGAAATAGATACGGAAGAATTTACAAGAAAAAGACGGGAATTAGAGTCCTAACAGATTATTTGTTAAAAACCCTATTAGATTTTTAAAAGAATTATGTTAGAATAATATATATAAGTAACTAAAATGAAACAGATAATAATAATAGTACTTCTTATTTTTGGAGGATTAGTTCTTTTTATTATACCTAAGGAAGACAGGGTACAGAGGGTTATTATTGCTGTCGGGGTAAAGGCACCTGAATTTGAATTGCCTGAGATTGACCCAAACGGAAAAAATCCTTCAAAGATATGGAAGTCTTCTGATCTGAAGGGGAAGGTCGTATTCATTAACTTCTGGGCTTCCTGGTGCAAAGAATGCAGAATAGAGATGCCTTCTATACAGAGGCTCTATGAGAAAATGAAAGAAAGGCCATTCCAGATGATTACAATACTTTACAGAGAGTCCCCTGAAAAGGCAATGGCGTATATGAAGGCAAATGGGTTTACAATGCCTGTTCTTTTAGATAAAGGTAATCAGATCTCTTATTCATATGGAGTAACAGGTGTGCCTGAGACCTATATCATTGATAAAGAAGGAATCGTAAAGAAAAGACATATTGGAGGAGGGGTGTGGGATAGCCCTGAGTCTTTGAGTTTTATAGAAAACCTGCTCAAATAAAAGCTATACAGTAAAAAATTCATTCTGTTTCGCAAGGTGGAATTCTTTCCTCAAGTTTTGAAAGTCTATTCACTGTAAGTTCTGTCTTTAGGGTAAAGAATGGCTCAGAGAATTCGTCTCTCTTCTTCATAAGGAGCCATTCCTTCATTGTTCTCCTACCTTTCATCAATGCGAGGGTGAATGCGCCTTTGAGTTTCTTTCCTGATAGGTTAAAACTCAGCCTGCCTTTCTCAATTCCCTTTATGAGGTCTTCTTCATCCAGTGGTTCATATTGGCATGTATCCCATACAATAACTGGACCTGCTCCATAGTTCCCTTCAGGGATGATCCCTTCAAAGTCTAAATACTCGACTGGATGATCTGCCACCATTATAGAAAGGCGTTTATCCGCAGGATTCATAGATGGTCCTTTGGGGACAGCCCAAGACTTTAGAACGCCACCCATTTCGAGACGAAAGTCGTAGTGGAGTTGTCTTGCCTTATGCTCATGGACAACAAATCTCATCGGATTTTCCTATGTGAGAGATTATAGAAGATTATGACATAGGAGGCAATGGGAATCAAATTGGAATGACCCTTGACAGCGGTAAAAATCATTGCTATAGTGAGGGACAGATATGGAAGATTTTGAAAGGTTGCTTAACGAATCAGTAAAAACCCACGGACATATATGTCCTGGACAGGTACTTGGTGTAAAGATGTCTATGCTAGGGCTTAAGGAGATAGGTATAGAAGACCCGAAGGGCAAAGATAAAAAGAATATCATTGTCTTTGTTGAGATGGACAGGTGTGCCACTGATGCGGTTCAGTCTGTAACAGGATGTAGCCTCGGCAGGAGGACTATGAAATTCGTTGATTATGGTAAGATGGCAGCAGCATTTCTTAATCTTAAGACAGGCCAGGCTATCAGGGTTATTGCGAAGGAAGATGCGAGGGAGAAGGCAAAGGAATGTTTTCCTGAGATCAAAAATAAGTATACAGCACAGCTTGAGGCATATAAGGTAATGTCAGATAAAGAACTCTTTGATGTAATGGAAATAAATGTTGAGTTAAAGCCTGAAGATATGCCTGGCAGACCCTTAAGAAGGATAAAATGCGATCTCTGTGGTGAGTATGTCCAGGATATGAGGGAGATCTATCGTGAAGGTAAAATACTCTGCAAGCCCTGTGCAGACGGTGGATACTATAGAACAGAGGGAGTTTCTTCCTGCAGGCTTCATGAAGTGAAACTTACCGGAGAATAATTTTTTTAAAAAGCGTTATGCAAAAAAGTCATAGCGGTATGGATATAAAATCAAAACTGTGGATAGAGATTGACGGAGAACCAGTATTTGGCAGAGGGAGGAGGTTTCTTCTCCAGGCAATAGAAACATACGGTTCGATAAACAGGGCTGCGAAGGAGATAAACATTTCTTACCGAAAAGCATGGAGTTATATAAAGGCAATGGAGGAAAGGCTCGGGATCAAGCTTGTTGAAAGACATGCTGGAGGTAAAAACGGTGGAGGAGCTGTTCTAACAAAAGAGGCGAGGGAGTTTATAAGGAAGTATGAAATGATGGAAAATGGTATAAGGAAATTAGTGGATGAGAGGTTCAGGAAAATATTTGGTGAAGAGGCTGTTAGGAAGAAAAGGTTTTAGGTGTCATTCTGAGGGGTCCTGAAGGAAATGAAGGAACCCCGAAGAATCTCAAAAAAGGCGAAACACCGAGATTCTTCGCTTCGCTCAGAATGACAGTCAGAGAAGGAGATATCATCATGTGTAATGTTCAGAATGAGGAGAAGAACAGGGTAGGGCTGAAAACAATTCCTGTAAATGAGGCGATAGGGATGGTTTTAGCACACGATATTACAGAAATACGAAAAGATGAATTCAAAGGCAGGGCGTTCAGGAAGGGACATATTATTAAAGAAGAAGATATAAATCATCTTTTAAGGTTAGGAAAAGAGAATCTTTATGTCCTTGAGATAAGCCCTGATGAGATCCATGAAAATGATGCGGCCTATGCCATTGCTAATGCCCTTGCAGGGGATGGGGTAAAACTAAGCGGTGAACCGGTTGAGGGGAGAATTAACCTAATAGCAGGGAAGGACGGTATCCTTAAGGTGGATAAAGATGCATTATTACAGTTCAATATGCTCGGAGATGTCATGTGTGCTACTTTGCACAATAATTCCATGGTAAAGGCAGGAGAGGTTATTGCCGGAACGAGGGCAATACCCCTCGTTGTTAAGACAGAAGTTATTCAGGAGGCAGTTAGAATAGCTAAGAGCCAGGGGTTGGGGGGCAAGGGTCAGGGAGTGATAGAGGTTAAAGAATTGAGGAAGTCAAAGGCAGGTATTGTTATAACAGGAAATGAGGTCTATCATGGAAAGATAAAGGATGCCTTCGCACCTGTTATTAAGAAAAAAATTGAAGCATTTGGAGGCGGAATTATAGGGGTATATTATGCACCTGACGACGAGTCATTTATAAAGGCAAGGCTAAGGGAATTAATAGATGCTGGGGCTGATCTGCTTATAACAACCGGAGGTATGTCGGTTGACCCTGATGATGTAACTCGGTTTGCAATAAGAAAGCTCGGGGCAACAGATATGATATATGGTTCTGCGGTACTTCCAGGAGCCATGTTCCTAGTAGCGTACCTTGAAATAGTTAAGAGTTCAAAGTTCAGAGTTCAGAGTTTAAGTAACTCAAAACTCATAACTCAAAACTCCGAACGCATCCCCATCCTCGGCATCCCTGCCTGTGGTATGTATAGCAAAATTACAATCTTTGATCTTATCCTTCCGAGGGTGCTTGCAGGTGAAAAGATCGGAAGGAAAGAACTTGCAGAACTCGGCCATGGAGGATTATGCATGGCCTGTGAAGAATGCAGATATCCGTTATGTCCCTTTGGAAAGGGAGCATGAAAATTACATCTAAGTGGAGAATTTTATCTTTGTCGCAAATTAAGGATTAAATTAGCTCAAATCCAGCAAAGCCGCATAATTAAGTGAGATTGCTTCGTCGTCCCTCTATCGGGACTCCTTGCAATGACAGCCCCACGTTTCCTCCCTTTAGTAAGGTCAACCCACCTCAATCCTCACCTTAGTAAGGGTGGATAAAGGAGGGGTTATTGCTACCCTGAATCAAGTTCAGGCGAAGCAATCTTGTCTTTTATCATCGGATTCAGGATAAATTGTGGTAAAATAAGACAGATGAAAGAGGCAATGCTTTATGAGAAACTCGATAAAGGGGAGGTAAAGTGTATTCTCTGCGGGCATAGATGTCTGATAAAGGATGGGAAGAAGGGGATATGCGCTGTAAGGGAGAACAGAGGAGGAATACTTTATACACTTGTATACGGTAAGGTTATTGCAAGACATATAGATCCAATCGAGAAGAAGCCCCTCTTTCATTTTCATCCTGGATCCACCTCTTACTCAATAGCCACGGTAGGATGTAATCTCCGATGCTTCCACTGTCAAAACTATGAGATATCCCAGTATCCCAAAAAGAGTTATGAGTTAAGAGTTAAGAGTTATGAGAGAAACTCCGAACTCCAAACACTGAACTCAGAGCCTAAATCGATACCTGGAGAAGATATAACCCCTGAAGATATAGTAAATCTTGCGATAAAGACAGGATGCCTGAGTATCTCTTATACATATACTGAACCGACTATATTCTTTGAGCTTGCCTATGATACAGCAATTCTTGCTAAGAAGAAGGGAATTAAGAATGTATTCGTTTCAAACGGTTATACGAGCCCTGAAGCCACGAAAATGATAACACCATATCTTGATGCAAATAACATTGATCTCAAAAGCTTCAGGGATGAACATTACAGAAGGGTTTGCGGTGCAAAGTTACAGCCTGTACTTGATACGATAAGGCTTATGAAGGAATCAGGAGTATGGGTAGAGGTCACAACACTGATAATCCCTTCTGGCAACGACTCAGAAGAGGAGTTGAGAGATATTGCCGGGTTTATAAAATCCGTGAGTATTGATATACCATGGCATGTAACCCAGTTCTATCCAACATATAAACTCCTTGAACAGCCGAGGACTCCGATAAAGACACTCAGAAGGGCGAGAGAGATAGGACTTGAGGTCGGCCTCAGGTATGTCTATGAAGGAAATGTTCCGGGGGAAGGAGGTGAGAGTACTTACTGTTACAACTGTAAGATGTTGCTAATTGACAGGTATAACTATTTAATCAGAGGTAATTACATAAAGGAATCTAAGTGTCCGAACTGCGGCTCGGTGATAAGTGGTGTTGGGCTTTAAGGAAAGGAGTAAGAAATGTCAAAACTTCCAGATCAGTATCGTTTAATTAAGAAGAGGTATAGTAAGTTATTTGATGCTGTAGGTAATCTCGGAAGGGCAGTAAGGGCTTCGGGACCTATAGATGAAAAGACATCACAGCTTATACAGCTTGCTGCATCAGCAGCGATAAGGTCAGAAGGTTCTGTCCACTCTCACGCACGGAGAGCAATAGAGGCTGGTGCTACTATAGATGAAGTGCGTCAGGCTATTATTCTTCTGACAAGCACTATAGGATTCCCAACTGTATCTGCTGCATTAAGCTGGGTAGATGATGTATTAAAGGCAAAGAAAAAGAGATAGGATAAATTGTCTATGAAGGATATATCCGAATCTTCTTCACCTTTTTCAGAAGAGCCACTGCAGAAAAGTGATATTGAAAGAGTGATAGAGGAAAGGATTGAGAGGGTGAAGAATTATATGGGTGGACTTTCTGAGATAAAGGGTTTTAATCTCTATGATATTATTCTCTCTGAAGTAGAGAGGGCCCTCATCTCTTCTGTGTTAAAGGAGACCAGCGGAAATCAGATCAAGGCATCAAGGATTCTCGGGATAAATAGAAATACACTCAGAAAGAAGATGAAGGATCTTAAGATATGAAAAGGCCTCATGGAAGACCATACTTTCAGTTTATTGAAGTAGATTTCTGCCATTCGCCAATGCACAATGGCAGTGATAACCTGGTTATAAAAAAAGTAAATCTTGAGATTCGAGAAGGAGAATGGATATCTATTGTTGGGAAAAGCGGTTCGGGTAAGACTACTCTAACGAGATTATTATGCGGTCTCCTGAGTGCGTCCAAGGGTGAGATATTAATTGAAGGTACGAATATCGAAGAACTTAAAAAGAGGGGAGAACTTTACAGAAAAGTAGGTTACCTCTTTTCAAATCCTGAGAACCAGATAGTCTATCCGATTGTTGATGATGATGTATCCTTTGGACCGGCAAATTTAGGGTTACCTAACGATCAAATGAAAACCAGTGTTGAGGAAGCACTCCGGATGGTTGGGCTGAAAGGGTACGAGAAGAAGGCTGTAACCCTTCTTTCCTCTGGAGAGATGAAAAAGGTTGCATTAGCAGGTATTCTTGCGATGAACCCTAAGGTACTTATTCTTGATGAGCCCTTCCTGATGATGGATCAAAAGGGTGTACTTGAAATGGTAGATATTTTAAAGATGCTAAGGGGTCAAGGTATTACTTTGGTTTCTACAATGTCGTCTCTCGAAGAGGCTGCATTTTCTGATAGGATATTTATTATAAAAGAAGGCGAGATTATTCTTGAAGGTGGATTTAGAGAGATCATTTCAAAAAGAGAGGTCATTGAGAATGCAGGTCTTAACATTCCAAAGATGACTCGGCTGATCTACCGACTCAGAGAGGGTGGGATGCAGATACCTGTTGAAGTTCTTGATGCGGACGAGATAGCAGATTATCTTCTGAATTCTATAAATATGAAATCTTAAACATTTCTGCAGAGATGATTCATTAAAAAAGATAGGGATAATAAAATGTTGGATATATAGAGCATATTAATTATTATTTGAATCTATCAAACCTGTTAATCGCTCTGCAGTAAGGAGCCCGATAAAAACCTTACCATTGGGCATTATAATCGTCGGTGTTCCAGAAATCCCCAATTCGGCTGCGAGTTTTATGTTCTCGTCTATTTCCTTTGCCTCGCAGGTTGGTTTAGGTAACTGCTTGCCTTCATAGGCGTCCTCGAGGAGTTTGAGGGATTTTTCGCAGAGTATCGTCTTTGATTTCTCATATGCAGATGGATGGATCCTTACCAAAGGATAGAGTTTAATATAAAAGGCGATGTCCTTCCTCTTTTCTATAACCTTCTTCATCTCCTGATGAAGTTTTGCACAGTATGGTCAGTCGGTGTCGGTGAATACGATTACCTTTTTTACTGCCTTTTTATTTCCGAAAATAAGGGCATCTTTAAGGGGGATTTTACTATGAGGGATAATTTTGACCGGTGAGGCGGGTAGCCTCTCCTCGGTTTTATTGATCGCTGTCTTGATCTCGATAATCGGTCCACCTACCACATATTTTTTAGAAAAATCTACATAGAGAAATCCTTTTTTCCCTTCCTTCTCAATACTAACCTCCCAGAGCCCTTTTAGAGGACTTATCTGTATATTCTGGATTTTTGCATCAGTAATTTTAAGGGATTTCAGGACATCCGATGCCTCCTGTGAAGTCAGTTTATGACAGTTAGTACAATCTTCATCACAGCCCGAAGTACTGTAGACATCTCGTGAAGATGTTAAAGATAAAAAAACTATCGAGGTTATAGAGATCAATATTAATAAAATAATCCTCTTCATGATGATTATAATAACAACAGGTAATAACTGAATCAAGTTAAATATTGTCTAAATTCCATAATCTCTTATCTTTGTGAGGAGGGTTTTGTAGCTTACCTTCAGGATTTGTGCTGCCTTGGTCTTATTTCCTCCAACCTCATTCAGGACCTTCTTTATTAGCTTTATCTCCGCTGTCCTAATGGCTGCTTTTGAAACCTCCTCAAGACCACCTTCCATAGATAATTCCTGAAGAAATGTATCGGTAATCTCTGATGGAGAGAGGACAAGGTGCTCAGGTAATATCGTTTTCCCATCACAGAGGATTACTGCCCTTTCTATACAGTTTTCAAGTTCCCTCACGTTACCTTTCCAAGTATGATTCTTAAGGATATCAAGTGCTTCGGAGGTAATCCCCTTCAAATTGGTCTTCAATTCTGCACAGTAATAGTTTATAAAATGATTTACAAGAAGGGAGATGTCTTCCCCCCGTTCCTTTAAAGGCGGGATCTTTATAGGGAAAACGTTAACTCGATAATAGAGATCCTCTCTGAATCTCTTCTCTAGGACAGCCTTCTCGAGATCCCTGTTACTTGCAGCAATTATCCTTACATCGATGGGGATAGGTCTTATCCCTCCCACCCTTTCTATGGCCTCACCCTGGAGAGCCCTGAGAAGTTTTGCCTGGAGTGTCATATCCATTTCTCCTATCTCATCGAAAAATATCGAACCCTTGTCAGCGAGTTCAAATTTACCGATTCTTTTATGATCAGCACCTGTAAAGGCGCCCTTTTCATGTCCGAATAGTTCTGATTCGAGGAGTTCCCTTGGAATTGCAGCACAGTTTATTGCAACAAAGGGATTATCCTTTCTCGGACTGAGATGATGAAGGGCTCTGGCAAACAGTTCTTTTCCTGTCCCTGACTCTCCCAGGAGTAGAACAGTTGTTTTGGTAGGAGCAACCTTCTGGATATTCTTGCTCACCTCTTCCATGGCAGGGCTCTTTCCGATAATCTTAGGGAAACCGAGCTTCTTCCCGAACTCTTCTTTAAGGAGGATATTTTCAGCCATTATCTTCTGGTTTTCGAGTGCCCTCTTTATCAATACAAGTAGATGATCAGTATCAAATGGTTTTGTAAGAAACTCGTAAGCACCCTCCTTCATGGCAGAGACCGCAGTTTCTATTGAACCAAAGGCTGTTATGAGTATCACGGGAATGAGCGGATTCTTTTCTTTTGCTGACCTGAGGATTTCAAGCCCATCCTTTCCTGGAAGTTTAAGATCAGTAATGACCAGATCTACCTTTTCCTCGTTGATAATACGGATTCCGTCAGTCCCATCCTTTGTTAAGATAGTCCTGTAACCTTCTGCCGTAATAGTCTGCTCGAGCATACTGGCCATGGATCCCATGTCTTCGATGATTAATACTGTTGACTTTAAGGATGAGTTCTTAGACATTTAGAAATTCTCTCCGCAGTGAGTTACAGGAAGGGCTATCCTGAAGGTCGTGCCTTTTCCTTCCTTGCTTTCGACTTCTATCCTTCCACCATGATACAGGATGATCTTCTGTACGAGGGATAGTCCAAGACCAGTACCGTTTTCTTTTGTTGTGAAGAAGGGATGGAAGATCTTCTTTAACTTATCTTCTGATATTCCCATTCCCGTATCAGAAATTACAATCTCTACTTCCGGGATCTGGTTTTCTGCCTGTAAATTATGAATTACGACTATTTTTAGTTCTCCCCCTCCTGGCATGGCCTCGACAGCGTTCTGGAAAAGGTTTATAAAAACCTGTTTAAGTAAAATCTCATCAGCATTAATAAAAGATACTTGCTCAGTGTTAATATTGGATATCACACTATTTAGAGGTATTAATGTCAAGGAATCCTCTATAAGGGGTTTGAGTTCTACCTTCGAGAGATTCAGATCTGTAGGTTTTGCGAATGTGAGCAATTCATTTATTACTCTGTTCATCCCGTCTATCTCTTTTCCAATCGCATCTACAAGAGGTTTTCTTTCATCTCCATAAGTAAGTTTCTTAGAAAGGAGTTTTGCAAAGCCAGCAATAGCACCCATAGGGTTTCTTAGTTCATGGGCGATACCTGCTGACATCTCTCCGAGAAGTGCGAATCTCTCTTTAAGTTCAATCTGAGACTGAAGTTGCTTTATCTCTGTAAGGTCTGAAAATACGAGTATTAGACCGATCAGTTCTCCATCGGTGTCTCTGAGGAGTGAGGTATTCATACCAAGCCATATCTTTTCCCCTTTATTTGTTTTAAGGGTAGTCTCTATTCTGGGTATGCCTTCCTTCATCCGCAGTGATTCTTTCTGTGCTCTTGTTAAAGGGCTATGCTCACCAAAAACCTCTTCGCAGATTTTCCCGATTACCTCTTCTGCATTAATTTTGAGTATACTCTCTGAAGCGGGATTGAAAGTTATAATCCTTCCTTCGCTGTCAAAGGTTACCACTCCACTTGCCACAGATCTGAGAATATTCTCATTATAACTCTCTATGCTCTCAGCCTTTTCTTCGGCAAGAGACATTAGCCTCTGTAGTTCTTTTTCTTTATCCTTTAGCTCTCTTACCATACTATGAAAGGTATCCACAATAAACCCTAAATCATCTTTTTTCTCAGTTTGATTGATTATACCTTCAGTTTTTAAAATAGATCGTCTTTGTTTAATGATTATCAATCGCAGGAGAATGTAGCTAAGTAATATTATAACAATGAAGGTGGAGAGAGGGATAAAATAGACCTCTATATAGTCAGATACCATTCGATTAAATCCTTTCCCCAGAAGAGACTAAAGGTGGCTCCTAAGGCGAGGAATGGCCCAAAGGATATCTTATGTTTCCTGCCTTTACCCATGAAAACCATAAGGAAGATCCCAACCAGAGAGCCTGAAAGGGCTGCAAGGAAGATAGTGATTATTACCCCCTTCCAGCCGATAAACGCACCTATCATAGCGATGAGTTTTATATCTCCTCCCCCCATACCTCCACGACTGAGAACTGCCGTTAGGTAGAAAAGACCTCCTCCAAGAAAAACACCTGACAAAGAGTTCTTAATGCCTAAAGGCAGAAGTGTTGAGGCTATCAGTATACCGAGGAAAATTCCTGGGAGTGTAATCCTTTCAGGGATAATCTGGTGATCGATATCTATAAAGGTTATAATGATCAAAACTGAGAGAAAAGCTGAGTAAACAAGAAATTGTAAACCCCATCCAAATGAAAAAAAAAGGAGTGTATAAAAGAGGCCGTTCAGGACTTCTACAATAGGATACCTTATTGGAATCTTTGAATTACAGCTTCTACATTCCCCTTTTAATAAGATATAGCTGAGAATGGGGATATTATCATAGATCTCAATTCTTTTATTGCAATTGGGGCATCTGGATGGAGGGAGGATGAGTGATTCACCCCTGGGGATTCTGAAGATACAGACATTTAAAAAACTACCCACAACAGCCCCGAAGACAAAGACCACCAAATAAACCAGCATCTATATAGACTCTTTAATCCTTTAGGGTTGTGGGCTCTGTTCCCTCAACCTCTCCTGATGATATAAGCCTTGATTCCCTTTCGAGTTTATTCAGATCCTCTTTGAGTCTAACGAGCTCCTCAAGTGCGTCTGCAATTTCTTTATCTTTGAGAATATGCCTCTCCTTTTTTGCTGTCAGGGTATAAATCTTTTCCCCAATCTTCTGATAAAGAGTCTTAATCCTCTTTTCTACCTTTTCCCTTTCGAAAAGGATTTTTGCAAGGCTGACCTCTATCCTGGCCCTTTCAGCCAAAATAGTAGCACCCTTCTTTATAGATTCAATACCTTCCTCGGCATTCTTTCTTATCTTATCCCAAAGAATCATAGTCTATAGATTATCACAAAAGTAAATGATCTGCAATTTATTATCCTTAAATTCTTAATTTAGTACGAATCCAAGCCTTCCCTTCCATTTCCTCTCAAGGGCATCCTTCAAGGCTGGATAACTTTTGAGAAATCGGTCTTCTTTCGATAGAAAGAATGCCTCCTTTCTTGCAATCTCAAGGACACGGCTGTCTCTTATAAGATTAGCTATTTTCAGGTCTGGCAGGCCTGACTGTTTTGTGCCGAAGAATTCACCAGGCCCCCGTATAGCGAGGTCTTCTTCAGAAATACGAAAACCATCATTTGTCCTGACAAGTGCCTGTAGCCTTCTTTCTGCCTCTTCAGAAAAGTAATCAGGTGTCATCAAGAGACAGTACGATTGTGAAGAACCCCTTCCAACCCGTCCCCTTAACTGGTGAAGTTGGGCAAGACCAAACCTCTCAGCATGTTCAATAACCATAACTGTTGCATTAGCGATGTCCACCCCAACCTCAATCACTGTAGTAGCTACCAGGATATCTACATCTCCGTTCTTGAAGGAATCCATTATCTTTTCCCTTTCTCCTGCCTTTATCCTCCCATGGATGAGTGCGATTCTTCTATGCGAAAAGTTCTTTTTGAGCCTTTCAGACATTTCTACAGCAGCCTTGAGATACATCTTCTCTGATTCTTCTATCAGGGGGTAAACAACATAGGCCTGTCTTCCCTTTTTTATTTCCTCCTCCAGTTTCAGATATACCTTTGACCTCATTGATTCCTTGAAAAGTATTGTTTCGACAGGCCTCCTTTCAGGAGGAAGTTCATCAATAATCGATATGTCAAGGTCACCATAAAGTGTAAGTGCCAGAGTCCTCGGTATGGGGGTAGCTGTCATAACAAGGATATGGGGATTTATGCCCTTCTTTCTGAGGTTAGTCCTCTGAATAACTCCAAACCTGTGTTGTTCATCTATTATGGCGAGTCCTAAAGCTTTAAATATTACTCCTTCCTGAATAAGGGCATGGGTGCCAACAACCAAGTGTATATCACCATCTGCGATCTTCTTTAAGATATCTTTTCTATCCTTATCTTTCAGGCTTTTTGTCAGAAGGGATACCTTTAAACCAAATATTTCAATTGTTCTATGGATATTTAAGTAATGTTGTTCGGCTAAGATCTCGGTTGGCGCCATAATAACTGCCTGATAACCATTCTCTATAGCGATGAGCATGGCCTGGAGTGCAACAACCGTTTTCCCGCTTCCTACATCTCCCTGGAGCAATCTGTTCATAGGATGTGGGGAGGACATATCGGATCTGATTTCTTCAAAGACCTTTTCCTGGGCATTGGTAAGCTTGAAGGGGATGTTTTCCCTAAGGCGGTTCAGTAAAATGGAGTCTGTCTTAAATGCAATCCCCTTTTCGATGGATTCCTTACCTTTTCTGAGGGCGAGGCCTAACTCGAGGAGAAAAAGCTCATCGAAGATAAGCCTCTCTCGAGCCATTCCCTTCCCTTGGTTAAGGGCTTCGATGTCGGTATGATCAGGGAAATGCGACTCTCTTATTGCCTCATACAGAGGTGGAAAGTTATATCCAGTAACTATATTCTCAGGGAGAAATTCGGAAACATTAGGAGAATAATGATCAATTATCCTCTTCATTATGGAACGGAGGTATCGCGGAGAAAGCCCTTCAGTAGCACCATATATAGGAACTATTCTGCCCGTATGAATAGTATCTCTCTCTTCATCTTCTATGATTTCATACTCAGGATTCTCTATCTCCCATCCATAGCTATAACGACTCTTCATTACAGTTCCGGTAAGGATGGTCTTCTGTCCAACCTTGAATACCTTCTGCATAAAGGGCTGATTAAACCATTTTCCTGTAATTACCCCTGTACCATCATGAACTACCAATTCAAAGATTTTCTTTTTCTGCCTGGGTGTAATCCTTATGACTGAATCGATAACCTGCCCTGATATAGTCTCAGGGCCATTCGTAGTAAGTTCTGAAATCTTTTTAAAACTTCTTCTGTCTTCATATCGTTTAGGGAGGTAATAGAGGGCATCTTCCAGGGTTTCTATCCCAAGACGCTTGAGGAATTCTGCTCTTTTGGGTCCTATCCCCCTGACATACCTTATGGGTATATCAAGCTTCTCCATCCTTCAACCCGAGTTTTTCCCGCGCACCTTTTATAATCTTTTGGGCTGTCTTTTCTCCTACCCCGGGTATGGCCTTGAGGGACTCTATACTCAGGGATACGACATCTTCAACTGTTTTATAACCAGCTTCTTCAAGAATCGTTGCTGTTTTATCACCAACCCCTGATAGCATTGTTAATGGTGTCATTTTAGCCTGTTCTTTATCTATGGCAGCTTCCATTTCTCTCTCAGCTTCTGCAGCCTTTTCCTTTTCGTATTCCTCGGTGCTTATAATATCTATGTCCCAGCCGGTGAGTTTTGCAGCGAGTCTCACATTCTGTCCCTTTTTTCCGATAGCTAAGGAGAGCTGTTGATCAGAGACTACTACAAGTGCAGATTTAGCCTCTTTATTTATGCCCACCTTTTCAATAGTGGCGGGACTTAAGGCTTTTGAGATAAGTACCCTGGAGTCATCTGTCCAGGGGATAATATCTATCTTTTCTCCCCTTAACTCCCTTACTACTGACTGTACCCTTGAGCCTTTTAACCCTACACAGGCACCAACAGGATCAACTTCAGGGTCCCTCGAAAAGACTCCTATCTTTGTCCTGTCTCCTGCTTCCCTTACTACCCCCTTGATCTCGATAATACCCTCATATATTTCAGGAACTTCCATCTCAAAGAGCCGTGCGACAAAATTAGGGTTAGTTCTGGAAAGGATTATCTGAGGACCCTTAGTGGAATCTCTGACCTCAAGAATATAAGCCCTCACCCTGTCACTCCTCCTGAATCCTTCCCTGGGAATCTGCTCTTTAAACGGAAGAATTCCCTCAGTCTTTCCCAGGTCAACGATATAGGCACCCTTCTCCTGCCTGAGTATAGCGCCATGAACCATCTGCCCTTCCTTCTTCTTAAACTCGTTGAAGATTATTTCTCTTTCGGCCTCCTTTACCTTCTGGAGGATAACCTGTTTGGCTGTCTGCGCGGCTATCCTTCCAAGGTCCTTAAAGTTGAGTTTAATCTCTATTTCATCTCCGAGACCTTTATCAGGATCGATCTTTTTTGCTTCTTCTAACGAGACCTCAGTCTGGGGATTAGTTATATCTTCTACGACCTTCTTAATAGAAACTACATCCATATTTCCAGTCTTAGGGTCGAGATGGATTTTCATGTTCTGAGGACCGTACTTCTTTCTGGCGGCTGAAAGCAGAGCAGACACTATGGTTTCTGCAAGGCTCTCTTTTGATATCCCCCTCTCCTTGCTTATCTGTTCAAGGAGTTGAATAAGCTCATGATTCATAAATCCTCCCTAAAGGTCGTAGACCTTTAAAGCTCTATCCTTAAATTTGCCTTCGATATCCGCAAGAAAGGAATACTGAGTTCCTCTCCGTTTTCCAGGATCAAAATTATAGAATCTCCCTCTACCTTGTTGATCCTGCCTATGAAGAATCCCCTGTTTTTGAATGGTGTGGAGGTAGTTAGATTTGCAAGTTTCCCTATATTTTTCATGTAATCCTCAATCCTCCTGAGTGGTCTGTCAAGACCAGGGGAAGAGACCTCAAGGACATATGATTCAAGAATAAAGTCTTCCACGTCCAATTCAGCCTCGACTTCACGGCTAAACCGTTCACAGTCATCTATGGTAACACCACCTTCTTTATCTATAAAAATCCGTAAGATAGAACGGCCTCCCCTCCTGCGATGGTACCGCATCTCGATTAATTCTATCCCTGATGCCCTTGCAATAGGCAGTATCAGGTTATGAATAGCAGAGATAATTTCGTCTTTATCCAAAAACCCATCTCCAGAAAATACTTACCTCTTAACCCAACGATAATATAGGGTTCAGGTTAAGTCTTCTAAAACAAAAGAGTGGGGGATACCCACTCTTATAAAAAATTGTAGGGTGACTATTTTTAACATAAAGGGATTAAAATATCAAGGGATAAAAAAGACCCTCCCGGGAGGGCCTTTTTTAAGAGATAATCCTAACATGGCAGACTTACTTTTTCTCAGGTGCTTTCTCTGGTGCTGCTGGAGGTGCCTCAGCTGGCTTCTCAGGTGCTGCAGGGGCTGCTGGTGAAGGTGTTGGTTTTGGTTCCTCCTTCTTTGGACAACCAATAGTCATCGAAAGTGTTACTACAAAAATTAACGATATTAGTAAAGCCAATATCTTTTTCATTTAAATTCACCTCCTTTCTAAAAAAAAGTTTATTGTAGTTGTTAGTTTAGTTTAACTACATTACTTGCCTGAGGGCCTTTAGGGCCTTCCACAATATCAAACTCAACCATTTCACCTTCCTTGAGGCTTTTAAATCCATCTTGCTGAAGAGCTGAATAATGTACAAAGACATCCTTTCCCGTTTCACGCTCAATAAATCCAAATCCCTTGCTATCATTAAACCACTTAACCTTACCGCTGGCTCTCACCTACAACTTCACCTCCTTAGTAAAAAAATCTGATGGCTATCGGAAATTAAATAACACAACAATAGGACGGTGTCAAGTCTTTTTTTCGTGAAATAAGATACGGGAATGCTTTACATTAAATATAAATTATTATAAAATAAGTTACTAATGTTTCGGATTATCAATAGGTACATTTTCAGTGAGCTTGTTATCACTTTTTCTCTCGGGCTTTTAGTATTCACCTTTACCCTCTTGATGGATAAAATCAGAAGGCTCATAGAGATGGTCATAAATAAAGGCGTTCCTCTGTCATCAATCCTTGAACTTATTCTCTACATCCTCCCTTCTTTTTTCGCTGTTACCATACCGATGGCCATACTATTATCAGTATTAGTAACCTTCAGCAGGCTTTCGGCTGATAACGAAATCACAGCACTCAAAGCGAGCGGTGTGGGACTTTATGGACTCCTTCCTCCGGTACTAACAATCTCCCTATTAGGAGTTATTCTTACAACCTATATAATGGTATCTCTACTTCCTCTCGGAAATCAGGCATTTAAAAACATACTTTTTAATATTGTCAGAACGAGGGCATCAGTCGGAATCGAAGCAGGAGTTTTTAATGACACCTTCGAAGGCCTTATAATATATGTTAGAGAGATGTCTTCTTCAAAAGAACTTAAGGAGGTATTTATTTCGGATGTCAGAAACCCGCTGGAACCTTATACCATAGTAGCTAAGAAGGGTGCCTTCATCTCTGATGCATCTAATCTGAGGGTTGTACTCAAGCTCTGGGATGGGAGTATCCATAGTCAGAGGAAAGATACCTCTTCTTACAATAAGGCACTATTTAATTCGTATGATCTCCAGATAGATTTTGATAAAAATCTTACAGACCAGATTAAGGTTCCAAAGGGCAGCCGTGAAATGACTATTTCAGAACTTAAGGAAAAGATGGAGAATTACAAAAGAGAAGGGAAAAATCATTATGTCTGGCTTGTAGACCTGCATAAGAAGTTTTCAATTCCTTTTGCATGCCTGATTTTTGGGATTATAGGCCCACCCCTCGGTCTTTTAACTAAGAAATCAGGCAGAATGGGAGGATTTGCGATCAGTCTGGGTGTTATCCTTATATACTATATCTTTATTACGACTGGAGAAAATTTAGCCCAGGAAGGCAAGATCCATCCTTTCTTTGCGATGTGGACACCGAATATCATCTTCGGTGCAATAGGGCTTTTTCTTTTTGATAGATCTTCGCGATCAACAGAATCAAAGGTTTTAAAGCGAATTTCTAATGTCTATCAAAATACTATAGAGGAGGCTCTGCGGGTGTTAAAAGGAAAATTCTATAATTTATGAGAACTTATTCTTCAAGAATACCATCTAAAAACCCATTCACTAAGAATCTTTTCAGGTTTTCTATCTCGACTATCCTGACCCGTTATATACTGAGGGAATTTCTTAAGCTCTTTAGCCTTACCATCCTGGGTCTCCTGTGCATTTCCGTCCTTATTGAATTATTCGAAAAGGTTGATGATTTTATTGAATATCATGCCTCTGCTGGAACTATTATCGAGTATTTTATTTTCTATACACCCAGAGTCCTTTTTTACGGTGCTCCAATGGCTGTTCTCCTTTCTACTATCCTAACACTCGGAATCTTGTCAAGAAACAGCGAGATCGTGGCTATGAGGGCAGCAGGGGTCAGCCTTTATTCAGTAGCTATTCCTATACTCGCTGTAGCCTTATTAATAAGCCTTATCTCATTTGTCTTTAATGAGTCCCTCGTTTTTTATGCTAACCAGAAAATGAATTATATCAAAGATGTTAAGATAAAGAAGAAACCCCTTAAGGCATTTTTTCAACAGAATAAAGTATGGATGAGAGGAAAGGATAATTCTGTCATAAATATTGATTTGTTACAACCCGATGGAGAGAACTTCAATGGACTTACACTGTACAAATTTGATGATAGGTTCAATCTTATTGAGAGGGTGGATGCAAAAGAGGTACGATGGGATGGAGCAAGATGGATCTTTATAAATGGTCGGATAAGGAAATTTCCTCCTAATGGTATCCTGGATGAGAAAGAATTTGATGCCATCTATTACAACTTTTCCGAAGACCCTAAAGACCTAAAGATGGTAGAGAAGAAATCTGAAGAGATGAATATCGTCGAGCTTTATAACTATATACAAAAACTTAAAAATGCTGGATTTA
>JACRGW010000074.1 GCA_016212195.1 Nitrospirota bacterium | reverse complement strand
TATCCTCATTCCTTATGAATACCACCTTTCTCTTTGAATAAAATACAAGGGTCGGTCTGTAAAAACCAAATACGATAAACCGTCCATTCTCCCCCAGGTTTGATCCAGCAAAGGCTGCAAGACGCCTCTGTGGTGCAAGAAAAAGGCTGTCAACCGTAGGTACGATAGTCAACATCATTGCAGGTACCATAATTACTATCATTATCATAAGGAATGTGATACTTGTCCTTTTTGCCCCCTTAATCGAAAGGTATATAAAAGAAAGGGTACCTATAAAAATTATTGCCGATATGATGAATAGATCGCCTAAGAAATCGACATCAATGACAGGTATCTTTTTACTAATAATATCAACTATCCTGTGGGATAAGACCCCTGCGGTAGCAAGCACAGCCGAAAAAAGAACTCCAAGTATTCCTCCGATATATAAGGATACCGTCATCCACCTTTTGAAGTTCGCCCCTGCAATTCGTTCTTCCGATATATAACGGTCTATCAGATCCGCCACTAAGATAGACATCGCCGGAAACAATGGTCCTATATAGTGGGGGAGTTTTGTCTTCGAAAAGGTGAAGAATACGAAGACTACAAGTATCCATATGATACTGAAAATAGACAGGGAATGACCTCCGCTCTCCCATCTTCGCTTCCAACCGTCCTTAATAGCATAATAAATAGACGCAGGAAGAAAGGCGCTCCACGGGAAGAATCCTATTAATATCACGGGAATATAATAAAAGATCATTCCACTATGTCCACCGAGAACACTGCTATATCTGGTGAGCGTATGGTATTTAGCGGCCTCTATATATTCGTTACTATGGATTGCGAGCATTATTAAGAACCACGGAAGGGAGATTAACAAAAACAGGAATGCACCACTCAGAAGGTGAAACCCCTTCAGATTAACTTTACCCCTTAGGGATATAAGATATAGGATGATCACAAGAAGGGGAATAATAATCCCTACAGGCCCCTTTGTAAGTACAGCAAGGGCAGAGAAGATATAGAATCCCCAGGACCATTTCCTATCTATCCACAGGCCCTTATAAAATGAGAAGAGAGAAGCGGTAATCAGAAATATCAGGACCATATCTGTTATAGCAGCCCTGGAGAGAATAACTATTATAAGGTTTGATGCAAGAATCATCGAAGACAGCAGTGCTGTTCTAATACCCTTTAAATCCTTCACAAAGAAAAAAACAAGAAGAAGGAGGAGCGTACCGAAGAAGGCAGAGTGGAATCTCGCAGCGAACTCATTTATGCCGAATAATTTGTATGGCAACGCCATGATATAGTAGATAAGGATCGGTTTATCAAAACGGTTGTTATAATTGAACTTCGGTGTCAACCAGTCACCTGACTCAAGCATCTCCCTCGTTGCCTCTGAAAAACTCCCCTCGTCCCTATCAGTCAATCCTGGAGTGTCGAGCCTGAAGAAAAAAAGGGGTAATGATATAAGAAGGATGAAGAATATAGACTTTATGATCTCATTTCTGTCCATAACAGAATCAGTCAGTTAAACTACTTTTCTTCCTGTATATAAACATGAGGTTCCTGAGATAAATTACAAATCCAGTTGATTGTCCGAGGATGAAGATAGGGTCTTTGATATGTATTGCATACATAAGAAGTAGAAAACTCCCCCCTAAACTGAAAAACCAGAATCCTGTAGGAATCACACTCTCCTTTCTTCTTTCAGATACAATCCACTGGTAAAGAAACCTGCTGAAGAAGAAAAGCTGTCCTCCAAGACCAAGCAATGTCCAAAAGTTAAATTTTATATCCATTATAATTCCTCCTCTATCTCATAAATCAAACGGCGTCTCTTCATCCATCTGACAGCAATTAGATCGTAGATGGCTTTGAAGACCCTGTTTCTTACATTATATTTTGACCTGCCATGTCTTCTGGGTCTATGATTTACCTTTACCTCTTTCACCCTTGCACCTTCCATCTTGAAAAGTGTAGGCAGGAAGCGATGCATCCCATTGTAGAGTTTTACCCTATCGAGAAATTCCCTCTTATATGCCTTTAGGGTGCATCCCACATCTTTTATCTCATCATCGGTTATCTTGTTCCTGACAAAATTGGCTATTCTTGAGGATAATCTTTTTAGCCAGGTATCTTTCCTCTCCGCCCTCCATCCTATCACAATATCATACCCGTTAAGCTCATTTATGAGCTTATCTATATCGGTAGGGTCGTTCTGTAAGTCTGCGTCCATCGTTATTATTATTCTCCCCTTCGCCTTCTTGAAACCTGCATCCATAGCGGATGTCTGCCCATACCTGTCTTTTAATTTTATTATTCTGATCCTCGGATACTTCTCCTTGAGATGGATGAGTGTTGAAAAACTTCCATCGGTACTCCCATCATCTATGAAGATGATTTCATAATTCTTATTCGCAGCCATCGTATCACTTATCTCAGTCACTAAGAATGGGAGGGACTCTTCTTCGTTATGGACTGGTATAACAAGAGAAATATCTATTTCATCCATCTAACTCACACCACCAATCTTTCGATAACTGCATCTACTGCCTCATCAACGGTTATAAGGTTCATACACCTGAAGTCTTTCGGACATTCCCTTAAAAAACAGGGGCTGCATTCAACTTTTTTCCATATAACCCTGTGTTTCTCTCCTATTGGCCCTGTTATATTTATATCTGTAGACCCGAAGAGGGCAACAACGGGGACATTTAAGGCTGCGGCCATATGCATAGGCCCGGTATCATTACTCACAAATACAGAACATCTCTCAATGAGAGAGGCGAGTTCCCTTACAGAGGTATTTCCTGTAACAAAGATCGGTCTCGAAACCATCTCCTTCTTTATTTCTTCTACAATAGCTGTCTCCTTTGGACCACCAAAGATGATCACCTTTACATCTTCCTTAATAACCCTATCTGCAAGAGATGCAAACCTTTCAGGATACCACCGCTTTGCCTGTCCATAGGCAGCACCAGGGTTTATACCAACAAGTCTGTCATCTTCATTCCATCCTTCCTTTTTGAGGTGACCTATTGCCCACATCCTCTCCCCTTCTTTAAGGTTCAGAACCAATGGTCCTCTTTCTGTATTAAAACCTGCCTCACTTAAAAGATCGAGATAATAATCAAGATGGTGTTTCTTCTTAGTCTCAGGTCTAATCTTTATAGAAGGCCTGAGAAGGAAAGCCCTTCCGTCTGTGGCGTACCCTAACCTCACTGGAATTCCTGATAGAAAGGATATAAGGGCTGCCTCAAAGGCATTCTGAAATAGGACAGCTAAATCAAACCCCCTCTTTCTGAGCTCATTTATAAGTACAAATCCCTTTCTGATACCCAATCCTTCGTAAGGGATGATCTCATCAATATCTGGGTTCTCCTTGAAGACCTCACTAACATATGGTTTAGCAAGAATAGAAATCTTTGCCTGGTGAAAGTTATTCCTCAAAGCTGATATAGCAGGGGTTGTTAGTATTGCGTCACCTACCCAGTTAACAGACCTGATAAGGATACTCTTAATCTCCCTTCCATAGAAGTCAACCATTTCCTTTTAACTATCAGGCCTGGTTTTCCATCTCCTGTGTAACCAGAGCCATTCCTTCGGGTATTTCTTTATATGTTCCTCGATTATTTTTGTAAACTTTGCGGTATTGGAAACCACATCCGCATTAGGATCACCGCTTTTCTCAAGCACTATCTCTTCACCGATTTCTATCCGATGTCTACCGTCTCCAAGATAATGGATAAATGCAGGGAGTACAGGTGCGCCCGTCTTCTGTGCAATTAATGCTAATCCTTTATTCGTGCAAACAGGTTCTCCAAAGAAGTCAACAAATACACCCTCTTTCTTTGTAACATTCTGATCAAGGAGGATGCCTATTGTCCCATCTTCTTCAAGACACCTCAAGATCCCTCTCATTGCCCTTTTCTTTTCAATTATCCTGTTTCCATACCTTGTCCTTATTTCCTCTACCTTCCTGTTAAGATAGGGATTGTCGATAGGTCTTGTCACTATATTCACCGGATACCCACTGAGTGCCTGGGTAAGGGGCATAAGTTCCCAGTTCCCGCAATGACCTGTGAGGTAAAGAACTCCCCTTCCCTTTTCTTTCGCCTTTATATATTTTTCAAACCCCTCTATTGTAATATATTTTCTTATATATTCGTGGTTATTTCTCAAGAGTCTTGAAAACTCCACAAAGGACCTCCCCATGTTTTGATAACAGGCCTTACCTATTTCAAAGATCTCCTTTTCTGACTTTCCGTTCTTAAATGCCCTACCCAGGTTAGTAAGGGTTATCTCCCTGTGCTTCCTGTCAAATAAAAAAAACAGATTTCCGAGTATCTCACCAGCTTTTAAAGAAAGGGGAAAGGGGATAAGGTTAAGAAACCATGCAATAGAGATATAAAAGATATATTCGATCCAGCAGGAGAATTTCTTCAACTATTTCCCCCAACCGGTCCCTTTTGGAATAGAATTGATTCCCACCTCTCTCTATCCTCTACAATAAAACCTATCCTCAATGCCCAGACTCGCCCTGAACTTGTTTCAGGGTCTACCCCTGGGTAAGGGATCCTCACAATATCCTTTTCTGTAGTCACTATTATATCGGCTCCGGCAGATTCCGCCTTCTTTTTTATTTCTTCAATATCACTTTCAGAATAGTAGAAATGATCAGGATAGGTCAATTCCCCTTTAACCCTTGCCTCTTCTCTTTCAATAATCAATCTGAAGGAAGAATGGTTTGCCAATCCTGAGAAAATAAATAAGGACCTGCCTTTAATACCTTTAACGGGCATTATATCTCCTTTCATATCTACCAGATCTAAAGGATAATAGTAACTCGTAAAAATAGGTGCAGAAGGATTATACTTCCGTATCTTTTCTATAGTCTCTGTATTTTTTTTGAAAAGGTCTGACTTTGTTAGCACAATAATATCTGCCCTACCCATAGCCGTGAGTGGCTCCCTCAGAGTTCCTCCCGGAAAGATGCGGTTGTTTCCAAAGGGGTCAGCCGCATCAATAAGGAGAATGTTTATATCCCTGTGAATCTTAAGGTGCTGGAATCCGTCATCAAGAATAAATAGATCTGATCCAAACCTTTCAATCGCAAACCTGGCTGAGAGATAGCGGTTTTTACCCTTTACTACAGGGATACCGTTCAGCTTTTTTGCCATAAGATACGGTTCGTCTCCTGCATCCTTACAATCCAATAAGGTCTTTGATCCATCAGAAACGACATTGATCCCCTTCGCCTTACCTTTGTAACCCCTGGTGAGAATCGTTACCTTAAAGGATTTCTCTTTACCCATTTGTGCGATTGCCATAACAGCAGGGGTCTTCCCTGTCCCTCCTAAAGTTATATTCCCTACGCTTATCACCTTCGACCCTATCTTTTCGGCCTTAAATAAACCTTTCCTGTAAAGTAAGACTCTTACCCTTTGAATGAAACCATAGACGATAGAAAGTAGAAACAAAAAAAAGGAAAAGATCCCCTGATTCTTTCCCCGAATAATTCCCTCAACATATTCCTCCATATATTTCATAAATCAATTATTTGAGGAATTTCTCTATCATCATTAGTGACCTTTCTACGGCCCCTTTATTTTCATCTATCACCTTCCTGGCATTCTCACCAATCGACCTTGCCACATCCATATTACTCAACAGATACCCTAATTCTCTTTTGAATTGAGGACCATTTGAGACCTGACATGCAGCCCCCTTTTCTAAGAAGGTCTGGGCGATATCTTTAAAGTTTTCCATATGTAGTCCAAATATTATAGGTTTAGAATAAACTGCCGGCTCAAGGACATTATGACCTCCAGCAGGAACAAGGCTTCCACCAATAAAGACGACAGTGGCGATAGAATAAATCTGGGCAAGTTCACCGATCGTATCAAGTATTATGACTGAGGCATCATCAAGTCCATTCTCGATAAGTTCTGTTCTCCTTCTGAAGGCAATACCTCTTACTTTAAGTAGCCCTTCTATTCTTCTAACCCTCTCTATATGTCGTGGTGCAATAAGGAGGATAAGGTCATGAAAGTACTTTTTAATCTCTATGAAGGCATCAGAAATGATCTCCTCCTCTCCTTCATGGGTACTTCCTGCCACAAAAAGACGCCTTTCCCCTATCCCGTATGACCTTTTAAGTCTTTCTGAACCAACCGAATCCTGAGAAAAGGATTGATCGAATTTTATATTTCCAATAACCTCCACCTTAAAGGGGTCTGCACCGATCGCCCTTATCCTTTCGGCATCTGAAGTCGTCTGCATTCCGAATCTATTTATATTCTTCAGGATAGCCTTCATAAAGGGTTTTACAAGTTTATAACCTTTTAAAGATTGCTGGGATATCCTTCCGTTGATAATAATAGACGGTATGCCTTCCCTGTTTAGTGTACGAAGGAGATTTGGCCAGATCTCTGTTTCTATCAGTATAAATATTTCAGGACTTATCCTCCTTAATGCACTTTTAACAGCAAGGCTTATGTCAAAGGGGAGGTAGATTATTGCATCAACCTCTTTTGCCCTTTCTCTTGCAATAAGATTTCCTGTGTCGGTTATTGTAGAAAGGACTAAACTCCTGTCAGGGTATCCTTCTTTAATTACCTTGATAAGTGGGAGGGCGGCCATCACCTCTCCTACAGAAACTGCATGTATCCAGATAGGTCTGCCATAGATAGATTTCAATTTTTCTTCAGGTATAAAACCAAACTTTTCCTTGAGCCACAGAATCCCATCCTTTTTATTCCGTCTCTTAAGGTATAGATAGGGAAGGAGTGTAATCAAAAAAATGAAAGAAAATAGATTGTATATAAGAAGGATGACACCCATATCTCAGGAATTTATAACAGATTCTATAGGAAAAGACAAGGGAGAAGGCGATTATCAGAAAGCAAAAAAATGGTATGGTTTAGAGGGTTAATTATGTTGGCTTAAATTTTAAGGCATCCTATCCTTTCAAGGGGAACCGTATAAGCTCCTTTCCTGCGTCGTATGCGTCCCTGAGGGCGGTTGGGTGATTAAGTATCTCTCCTTTTGCATCGATTCCCATAAAGCTTAATATCTTATGCTCCGGCACGCTTATTGTCCTGAAGAATGCCTTTGCTGAAACCTCTGCACACTCAAAGCCAACCTCCTTCTTCATCCCTCCTACAAGGAGGAGCAATCCCTTCCTGCCGTACTGCTCACTCACAATAGGCCTCTTCAGTAGATATTTCTCGCACCAGAAGGACTGGCACCTGTCAATCATTATTTTTGACTGTGCAGAAAGACTGAAGAAGAATATGGGTGATGCGAGTATGAACCTCTGTGCTTCTTTTATGGCGGTGTATATCTTCTCCATATCGTCTTTTACCGTGCATATACCTGTATCCCTGCATGCATCACAGTCAAGGCATGGCTTGATCTTCATCAGGTTCAGGCTAAAGGTCTGGACATCGAGACCGGAATCCTGAATACCGCGAATTGCCTCTTTAAGGAGGAGTTCAGTATTACCGTTCTTCCTAGGGCTTCCAAGAAAGGCTACTGTTTTCATTTAAAATCTCCTGTGATACTCCTTCACCTTTTTCGCAAACTCCCTGCCGAATTCATAACATCTCCGTTCATCCTCTGAAGATGCCCTGTAAACAACCTGTATTCCAGGCTCCATAACTTCAAGCCCCATTCTTTTGAATTCCTCATATGCCTCTTTCACAGCACCGCCAGCCCACCCATAACTTCCGAAGGCACCGGCTATCCTGTTCTTGGGTCTGAGGCCCCTGAGGTGGGTCAAAAACTCTGCGACAGATGGGAACATAATATTATTTAAAGTTGGTGTACCTATAAGACATCCCCTTGACTTCCAGAACTCTTTTATGGCGACACTCATCGGCGTTGCTCTGAGTTTTATTACTTTGACCTCTATACCTTCATCCTTTATACCCTGCACAATCGGAAGTGCCATCTGCTCGGTGCTGTTCCACATCGTGTCATATATAATCACAACCGCCAGATCCGTCTTTCCCTTTGCCATATCGAGGTACATATTGAGCACCTTAGAGGGACTTTCCCTCCAGATTATCCCGTGGTCAGGTGCTATTATATCTATCTGAAAACCAAGTCTCTGTATCTCTTCGATCTTATTCTTAATAAGTGCACCAAAAGGCATAAGTATATTTGCATAATAGTCCTTCACTGCATCCTCAAGCTCTGATCCTGAAAAGCATGTAATAAAATCATCGTCAAACCTGCTTGCAGACGCATAATGTTGACCGAAGGCATCCTGACTTATAAGTACCCTATCCTCCTTGATATAGGTCATCATCGAATCGGGCCAGTGGAGCATCGGTGTCTCTATGAATACAAGATTCTTTTTACCTGTATTCAGTGTATCACCTGTCCTGACTATCCTGAATCTCCATCCCGATGTGTCGAAGTATCTGTCGAGTCCCTTTTTACCCTTTTCTGTTATATGGATGGTTGCATCAGGGATGAGTTCCATTATCTTATCAACGCTACCGGCATGGTCAGGTTCGATGTGATTTATGACGAGATTAACTATCTTCGATGGGTCAATAATACTTTTTATATTGCTGATGGTTGTTTCGGCGAAGCCGTGCTTTACCACATCGAGAAGCGTTACCTGCTCATCCACAATGAGATAATTGTTATAGGTTGTGCCGTTCGGAGTAACATAGCCGTGGAAATCCCTTACAGCCCAGTCAATCGCTCCTACCCAATAGATATCAGGTTTTATCTCTATAGCCTTCATCTTTATTTTAAATTGAGAGGTTAAAGCAGATTATATCAGATAACATTGTGATAATCTATACGAATTGCATGTAGAAATCTGTTATATTATTCGAGTTACGAGAATGGCATAAAATGGAAATACAGACCAATCTTAAAAGAACCGTTAACCATCTTTCTTCTGTAATAGGCTCAAGGGGATACCTTGAGATGAAACCCTTAGAGTTGGCAGCAGACTATATCGCAGGAGAACTGAGGAGTTACGAATATGATGTATTAATTCAGGCCTACGATTTCGAAGGGAGGACATACAAAAATATAATTACTGAACTTCAAGGTAAAAAGAGCCAAGAAAAGATCCTGGTTATAGGAGCACATTACGATACTGTTATCGGAACTCCCGGTGCTGATGACAACGCAAGCGGTATCGCAGGATTGCTTGAGATTGCAAGGCTTTTATCAAATAAGAATCTCGATAAGACAGTCCGTTTTGTAGCCTTCACCCTTGAAGAACCACCTTTATTCATGACAAGGCATATGGGAAGTTATGTCTATGCCAGAAGCCTGAAGAAAAAGAGAGAAGGGCGGGGGGGGATGGTATCACTCGAGATGATCGGATATTTTAAGGACTCCCCGAAGAGTCAATCTTTCCCGCTGCCTTTCTTCAGTTGGTTTTACCCTGATAAGGCAAATTTCATTGCCCTTGTCGGAAACCTCTCTTCAAAAAGTTTTATATCCAGTTTTAAGTCAGGTTTTAAAAAGGGTACGGATCTCCCTGTCGAGTCACTTTCTACCATCTCGCTTGTTCCCGGAATGGACTTCTCTGACCATAGCTCTTTCTACAGGTTCGGCTATAAGGCACTGATGGTGACAGATACCGCCTTTTACAGAAATACTAATTATCACGAGATCACAGACAGAGAAGAAACACTTGATTACAGAAGGATGACAGAGGTTGTCCTCGGCATTAGATCAGCCATAGAGAAACTCGGCATGTCTCTTCCATATGAGCTACTGTCTTAAATATCTTTTGATGGACATATATCGAAGAGGATGCATTCCTCATGTTTTGGTCTTTTAGCCTGACAGACCTTTCTTCCGTGTAATATCAGGAGGTGTGAAAGGTTTCCACATTCTTCTTTTGGGGTTATATCCATCAAGTCCTTCTCTATCTTCACTGGGTCTTCGTTTTTTGTAAACCCCAGTCTATCTGAGAGTCTTTTGACATGGGTATCAACGGCAATACCCTCATTAATGCCATAGGCGTTTGAAAGTATTATATTCGCAGTCTTCCTCGCAACACCAGGAAGACTCAAGAGCTCATCCATTGTTCTTGGCACCTTTGAATTGAATTTCTCCATTATCATCTTTGCCGATGCCTGGATATTTTTAGCCTTATTCCTGTAAAAATTTATTGAACTTATGTCTTTCTGAAACTTCTCAAAGGGTGTTTCTGCATAGTCTCTGAATGATCTGTATTTTTTAAAGAGATTTTCCGTAACCTTGTTCACATGCACATCCGTTGTCATCGCCGAGAGGATTGTTGCAACAAAGAGCTCAAAGGGGGTTTTAAAACTCAGGGCTGTCTTTGGCTCAGGATACTCCTTCTTCAATCTCCTTATAACCTCTGATATCCTTTTCTTAATATTCATTTCCCTTCCTATTTTAACATATATATTTTATATCAAAAATTATCTTTATAACTATTTTTCTTTAAAATAGATATTTTGTATTTACAGATAGCTCCCTTAATGGTATATTAAGGAGTTTTTTATTTTAACCTCAGGGAGGCTTTTATTCCAAATGAAATATAAGGTCTTCAGATATCTGCTTCTTTTAACCCTTTTCATGCCCCTTCATGGATGGTCAGAGGAGATTATAAAGGTGAAGGCGATCGAGATACAGGGAAACAAAAAGACTGAGAAGGCTACCATAATGTCTAAGATAAAGACGGCCGAGGGAGACACATTCTCCCCCGAGAAGATTCAGGAGGATATTAAATCTATCTTTGAATTAGGCTCCTTTGATGATATAAGGATCGAGACAGAGGGTTTTGAAGGCGGTCTGAAGGTAACCTTCTACGTAACAGAGAAACCTACTATTGTAGAAATAATTTTTGAAGGTAATGAAAAGTTGGAGACCGACAAAATAAAGGAGAAAATAAAGCTTAGTCCAGGTTCTTTCCTCAATCATTCAGTTATAGCTGAAAATGCCGAAAGAATACGCTCCTACTATGAAGAGGAGAGCTATTACCATGCCACTGTTTTACCCATAATTAAGGATATCTCTAAAGAAGCAGTAAGACTTACCTATTTGATCAACGAAGGAACCAAGGTCAGTATCAGGGAAATAAAGATAGAAGGAAACAAGGCCTTTTCTGATGGGACGATAAAAAAGGCGATCCAGATAAAAAGTTACTGGCTGTTCTCCTGGCTTGATTCCACAGGGGTTTATAAAAGAGAGGTCATGAATGAGGATATGGAAAGGATAAGAGCCTTTTACTATAATAATGGTTACATCCAGGTCCAGGTTGGTGAACCGAGGATAACGCTCAGTGAAGACAGAAAAAATCTTGATATACTTATTGTCATTTCCGAGGGAAAACAGTTTAAGGTCAAAGATATCAGGGCTAAGGGGAATACCCTTTTTACTACAGAAGAATTACTGAAATCCATGAATATAAAAGAAGGAGAGGTCTTTAGCCGTGACAAACTCAGAAGGGATATCCTCACTTTAACAGATCTCTATTCTGACAGGGGACATGCCCTTGCGAATATATCACCTCTCATATCAACTGATACAGAAACCAACACACTCCAGATCACTCTCGACATAATCGAGGGTGGCATAGTAAATGTCGGAAGAATAAATATCTCCGGAAATGAAAAGACAATGGATCATGTTATAAGGAGGGAAATGCGGCTTGACGAAGGAGATACCTTTAGCACAAGACTCCTCAGAAGGAGCTACGAAAGGATTACCAATCTTAATTATTTTGAGAGCGCTGATCTATCTCCTGAACCGAGGACAGGAGAGGATGTTGTCGATATCAATATTAAGGTAAAGGAGAGGTCAACAGGAGCTGTAAGCGTTGGCGGTGGTTACAGCTCTACTGACAAGTTTATAGGAATGGCGGAGATTAGTGAGGGAAACCTTTTCGGTAAAGGACAATATGCAAGGCTAAGAGGTGAATTTAGCAGTAAAAGGACGACCTATCTCCTGAGCCTTAAAGAGCCCTATTTATTTGGCAAACCGATCTCTGGAGGTATAACCCTTTATAAACAGGAAAGAAAGTATTCTAATTATAAGAGGAAGGCAACAGGAGGAAGCCTCACATTTGGAAAGAGCTTTACAGAATATATAAGCAGTAGCATCTCCTATAACTATGAGATAGTTAACATATATGATATTGAACCTGGCTCTTCTATCAAAATAACCGAACAGGAAGGAAAGAGAACAACGAGCAGTGTAGAACCCGGGATAGTATGGGATTCGAGGAATAGTTTTTTAGATCCAACGAAGGGATCAAGACACGGTATTTATGCACTATATGCCGGTGGTCCTCTCGGAGGTGATAACCACTTCTATAAAACATTATTGGATAGTAGCTGGTATTTTCCTTTATTCTGGGATACAGCCTTTATGATCAGGGGTAGGATTGGCTATGCCAATGGCTTAGGAGGTAAATCCTTACCCCTTTATGAGAGATTCTATGTGGGAGGAATAAATACTGTAAGGGGATTCAAATTCGGGGGTGCAGGACCAAAGGACCCCTCAACCGGGGAGGATATTGGTGGAAACAAACAACTTATCTTCAACATCGAATATATCTTTCCCCTCCTGAGGGAAATCAGACTTAAAGGGGTCATATTCTATGATGCGGGGAGTGCCTTTGATGATGATGAACCAATAAAATTCTCTGAATTAAGGAAATCTGCTGGAGGAGGTCTACGCTGGATATCTCCTATTGGGCCATTAAGGATCGAATGGGGATATAACCTGAAACCCAAAGACGGAGAAAATAAAAGCCTCTGGGAATTTACTATCGGAACATTCTTTTAAAACATAGCTTAGCATTAATAGTTTGGAGCGGAAATCCCCGAACTCCGGATTAATAATTGCGAATGAACAAGGGAGGAGAAAGATGAAAGTTTTTTTTACAGGTTCTGTAGTTGTCATTAGTTTGGTTCTTTCTATTT
>JACRGW010000075.1 GCA_016212195.1 Nitrospirota bacterium | reverse complement strand
ATCTATCGGATTAACATAATGTATAACCCATCCGAGACTGTCAAAGATAAGGAACACCGCTGCAACAGGAAAGATGAAGTCGTGTATTATCTCAAAGATTCTTCCGTGTTTTTTATTGGCGTAGATCAGAAACAGAAGGATTACTGTTAGCAAGAGGTAAAGGGGGACAAGTATGTCCCAGCTGGGGATCCTGTGTCGAAAGAGGAGCGTAAGAGAGGTCAGGAAAAGGAGAAAGGATATAGACAAAATATCTACCGCCCTCCACTTGCCCTTTCTTTTATGCAACTCTTTTTGTTTATGACCCTCCATGATTACCTTTATATAATATAAAATTCCCCGAATCAACCTAAAAATTCCCCTCCCTTTGTGGGAGTGGAATGAGGGGAGGGGGAAGAAAAATTATACTCACCCTCACCCCAACCCTCTCCCATCGAGGGAGAGGTGGAAACAGATAATCAAGTTTCTTCTTGCAATGATTTCAAAAATATGGTATTTTGCCACGACAAAATACACACGCCTCCTATAGGTCGTAGACTTTATTCTGCTGATGGTGTCCTGAAGAAAGAGGATCTTGGCAGGAGATAAAAGGGGCGGAGGAAAAACCAATGAGGAATTAATATGATAAACATGAAGGAGCTGCTTGAGGCCGGCGTACATTTTGGCCACCAGGCAAAGAGATGGAATCCAAAGATGAAGAAATACATCTTTGGAGAGAGAAATGGTATCTATATCATTGATCTCCAGAAGACATTGAATAGGTTTAAGGATGCCTATTCTTTTATAAGAGATATGGCTGCCAGGGGAGAGGGGATACTCTTCGTTGGAACAAAGAAACAAGCCCAGGATGTCATAGCCGAAGAGGCAAAAAGGGCAGGTGCCCATTATGTGAACGAGAGGTGGTTGGGTGGGATGTTAACTAATTACACCACCATCAAGAAGAGTATTGATAAACTGAAGAGGATTGAGAAGATGAAAGCGGATGGGACCTATGATATGTTAACCAAGAAAGAGGTTGCAAAACTGGAGAAAGAGAGGAGCAGACTTGAGAAATATCTTTTGGGGATTAAAGAGATGGATCGACTCCCCGGAGCAGTCTTTGTGATAGATTCGAGAAAAGAGAAGATAGCGATTGCTGAAGCAAATAGATTAGGCATCCCTGTGATTGGCATTGTGGATACCAATTCTGATCCTGATAATATTGACTACCCAATCCCTGGAAATGATGATGCCATAAGATCGATAAAATTAATAACCTCTAAAATCGCAGAGGCTTTTCTTGAAGGTAAAGAGATCTACTCTAAAACAGTAACAGGGGCGATAGTAACAGAAGACAAGGCGATCGAAATTCAAGAGAGAGAAGAGGCACAGACTGCAAATAATTAATCTGACAGGAGGCAGGATTGATGGAGGTTACCGCAGAGATAGTCAAAGAACTGAGAGAGAAAACAGGGGCCGGTATTATGGATTGCAAATTGGCCTTAGCTGAATCTGGTGGAAATATAGAGAAGGCCATCGACCTTCTCAGGCAGAAGGGGCTTTCTGCCGCCGTAAAGAAATCAACCCGTGTAGCCACAGAAGGGCTCATAGGTTCCTATATCCATATGGGAAGAATAGGTGTACTCGTTGAGGTTAACTGCGAAACAGATTTTGTTGCGAGAACAGTGGATTTTCAGGAACTGGTTAAAGACCTGTCAATGCATATAGCGGCTGCTAACCCGATCTACCTTAAAAGGGAGGATGCCCCACAGGAGGTTATTGACAGGGAAAAAGATATATACAGGGCGCAGGCCAGGGAGTCGGGCAAGCCAGATTCAGTAATTGAGAAAATAGTGAGTGGTAAACTCGAGAAGTTTTTTAATGAGACCTGCCTTATGGAACAAATCTTTGTTAAAGACCCTGAAGAGAAGATGAAAATAGAGGATTTGATTAAACAGAATATTGTAAAGCTTGGAGAAAATATAGTGATAAGACGCTTTGTGAGACTCCAGTTGGGAGAAAGTTCGAGATAGTCGGTGACTCCTTTTGTGAGAGAGAGGGCTAAATATGACAGGGTTCTCCTTAAACTCAGTGGAGAGGCCCTTATGGGTGATCAGGGTTATGGTATTGATCAAAAAGTTGTCAGCACAATAGCAAAGGAGATTAAAGAGGCACTGGCACTCGGTGTGGAGGTGGCGGTTGTAATCGGAGGAGGGAATATCTTCAGGGGGCTTGAGGCGAGCGCAAAAGGGATGGAGAGGGCCTCTGCCGATTATATGGGAATGCTTGCAACAGTCCTTAACGCCCTGGCGCTACAGAATGCCCTTGAAAAGGCAGGGGTAATGACAAGGGTACAATCTGCAATAGAGATGAGGGAGCTGGCGGAGCCCTATATAAGGAGAAGGGCGATAAGGCATCTTGAGAAGAAGAGGGTTGTGATATTTGCTGCAGGAACAGGGAATCCATATTTTACAACCGATACAGCCGCTGCCCTCAGGGCAATTGAGATCGGGGCGGGGGTGATCCTTAAGGCCACGAAGGTAAACGGGGTATATTCCGACGACCCTATGAAGAACCCGAGGGCAAAAAAATTTGATAACCTTACTTATATCGATATCCTTAAAAAGAGGCTCAAGGTCATGGATGCTACAGCCATATCTCTCTGCATGGATAATAAGCTGCCTATAATAATCTTCAATCTCAGGAAGAGGGGAAATATAAAAAGGGTGCTTAAGGGAGCGAAGATAGGAACGATAATAAAGTGAAAGTTAAAAGTTGAAAGTTACAAGTTATAAGTTATGGATGCCGAGCTAAAGAAAAGAATTTCTGATAGAATGTCTACAACAATTGAGACGCTTAAGAAGGAATTTTCATCTATTAGGACAGGTAGGGCATCTCTCTCACTTCTTGATGGCATTCAGATAGATTACTATAGTGTTCCTACACCTCTGAATCAGGTTGCGACTCTTGGGATTCCGGAAAGCAGGCTTATTACCATTCAGCCATGGGATCCTAAGGCAATCGGTGAAATAGAGAAGGCAATCCTTAAATCCGATCTCGGACTGACACCTGTCAACGACGGAAAGATCATCCGTCTGGGCATTCCTACATTGACAGAGGAGAGGAGGAAGCAACTTGTGAAAATGGCGAAAAAGACTGCAGAAGAGGCGAGAGTTACTATCAGGAATATCAGGAGGGACGGAAACGAGGACGTGAAAAGGATGGAGAAGGAAAAACATCTCTCCGAGGATGATACAAGGAAGACCCAGGAGGAGATCCAGAAGCTCACGGATAATAATATAAAGAAGATAGATGAGATTTTCTCCCACAAAGAGGCCGAGATCATGGAGATATGAATACATTTATTTTTAAAGATAAGGAGATAGCCGCACTCGGACTTAAAGAGAAGATAAAAGAGAGGGTTTCTGAAAAGATAGAGAAAGGTGTATATAACCCTGAGGAGATTGGAAATGTATCAAAGAGAAAGCTTGATATCCTGCTCGATTTAGAAATAGGAGATTCCTTCAGGAGGTTTCATTACCTTTACGGAAACTGGGATATTACGAAAGAATTTCAGATCACCTCCCACAGACCCATCATTGGGCCATTTATTGTCCTCGTAAAGAAGTTCGTCCGCTTCTTTGTAAGGATTTATTCAAAGCCTATATTTCAGAAACAGGCAGGATTCAACAGAGACCTCATTCTTCTCAATAAGGAAAACCTCAAGGAACTGAAAGACCTGTGAAAGGATGTGGAGGACTTAAAGAGTAAATGAGGTTGGCCTTCGTAGTTCCACGGTATGGCGAGGATGTAGTAGGTGGTGCCGAGACACTCGCGAGGGGATTAGCCGAACACCTCCCAAAACATTCTTATAGTGTAGATATTCTCACTACCTGTGCAAAAAGCCATTTTACATGGGAGAACTATTATCCTGAAGGTATTGACCTGCTCAATGGTCTTGAGGTGAGAAGATTCAGGGTGAATAGGAGGGACATAGCGGCCTTTCTTGATATACAGCGGAAAATAGAAGAGGGCGTCCCTACTACCATAGACGAACAACTGCTCTGGGCAAAGGAGAGTGTTAACAGCGATAGTCTCTATGACTATATCTGGAAAAGGGGTGAGGATTACGATTACCTGATCTTTCTTCCCTATCTGTTCGGGACTACATTCTGGGGCTCCCAGATATATCCGGAAAAGTCACTCCTTATTCCCTGCCTTCACGATGAGGTATATTCCAGACTCTCTATCTTCAGAATAGCCTTCGAAAAAGTGAAGGGTGTAATCTTTAACTGTGAACCAGAGGGTATCCTTGCGAGAAGGCTCTTTCCAATAGAAAATAAGGCTATGGCAGTTGTAGGGATGGGTTTTGATTCTGAATCGGATAGGAAATACGATCCTGATCGTTTCAGGAAGAGGTTTGGTATAAAAGATGACTGCATACTCTATTTCGGGAGGAAAGAAGGCGGTAAGAACCTGCCGCTTCTTCTCGATTACTTCTGCCGTCTTAAGAGAGAAAGTGGAGTCGAACTCAAACTTATAATCGCCGGGGATGGAGATATAACAATTCCTCATGATATGAAGAGGGAGGTGTTAGACCTTGGCTTTCTATCAGAAAGGGATAAAATGGATGCTGTAGCAGGGGTGATCTTTGTCTGTCAGCCCTCGGTGAATGAGAGTTTCTCCATAGTTATTATGGAGGCTTGGCTTACTGGCACACCTGTTCTTGTCCATGGAGATTGTGATGTTACAAAGTGGCATGTGGTAGAGAGCGGAGGTGGGATTTACTTTAGGAATTATTATGAGTTTGCAGAGGCCACAGGGTACTTTCTCAAGAACCCCGATATAAGAAGGAAGATGGGCTTTCAGGGAAGAAGGTATGTTCAGGACATATATAGCTGGCCGGCGGTCATAGGGAGATTCGATGAAGCACTGAAAGGATTTGGTCAATGACTCGTAGAGAAATGGTTAAGGGTGTCTATCAGATCCTGCCAAATATGTCCTACGGTGATGCGATAACAAACCATGTTCTGGTTATCAAGGATATCCTGAAGGAACTTGGATATAATAGCGGAATCTTTTCCGTGAATCAGGACCCGCGACTTTCTGATCTGGCTCAGAGCTATAAAGATTACAGACCCCTAAGTTCCGAGGATAATCTCGTTATATATCACTTTTCAATAGGTTCTGAAATAACGGATTTCTTTAAAACACTGCCGGATAAGAAGATGATTGTCTATCATAATATAACACCGTCACACTTCTTCCTCGGAATTAACAGAATGGCTGAAGTGGACTGCAGGAGGGGAAGAGAAGAACTCAAGAGTTTGATACCTTTTGTGGAAATTGCCTTGGGGGTTTCAGAGTTCAATAGACTGGAACTTGAGGAGGCAGGCTTTAAAATAACAGGGGTATTGCCGGTTGTCCTTAATGATTATTTCTACAGTAGAATGCCTAACAGGAGACTCTTGAAACTGTTTAATGATGGAAAGGTGAACCTCCTCCATGTAGGAAGGATTGCTCCTAATAAAAAGATCGAAGACGTCATAAAGGTCTTTTATTTTTACAATCATAAGATAAATCCAGCAAGCAGACTCCTCATTGTTGGAAGCGATGTCAATATGGAGAACTATGCCTTTGGACTCAAGGAGCTTTCAGATGGCTTCGGTCTCGGAGAGGTTTATTTCATTGGCGCAGCAAGCATAGAGGAACTCAATGCCTGTTACAGAGTTGCCCATGCATATATATGTATGAGCGAGCATGAGGGCTTTTGTGTTCCTCTTCTTGAAGCTATGTTTTTTGGTGTCCCTATTATTGCCTATAATTCCTCTGGGATTCCGTATACCCTTGGAGACGCAGGGATACTTGTCAATGAGAAGAATTTTGAAGAGATTGCAGAGATGATGGATATCCTTGTCAGGGATAAAAGGGTGAGAGACAGGGTGGTCGAGTGTCAGAGGAAGAGACTGAAAGATTTCAGCATGGAGAGGCTAAAGGATTCTTTAAAGGAATATCTTAATAAATTTAAAATTTAAGATTCAAAATACACAATAAAGATTGAGACTCAGAGATGTTTAAAGGTTTCTACCAGTTCCTTCCAAATATGAGCTATGGAGATGCAATATCAAACTATACACTGGTTGTTAAAGACATTATAAAGGAGCTTGGATTCGATACAGAGATATTCTCAATGAATACACATCAAAAACTCTTTGGTACAACAAGAAATTATCAGGAGTATAAGTCCCTTAGCTCTAAGGATAACTTGATTATCTATCAATACTCGATTGGTTCTGAGCTTACGGAATTTATTAAAACATTGCCTGATAAAAAGATCCTGCTCTTCCAGAACATAACCCCATCCCATTTCTTCCTTGGTATCAATAGCAGAATAGAGGAAGATTGCAGAAGGGGAAAGGAAGAACTAAAGGGGTTAGTCCCATTCATCGACCTGGCATTGGGGTCCTCGGAATTTAACAGGATTCAACTTGAAGACCTGGGCTTTAAGGTCACAGGGATAATACCGATTATCCTTAATGATCTCTCTTACCAGAAAAGGCCCAACAAGAGATTCATGAAATACTTCGGTGATGGAAAGGTGAACCTCCTCCATGTAGGAAGGATTGCTCCTAATAAAAAGATCGAAGACATCATAAAGGTTTTTTATTTTTACAATCATAAGATAAATCCAGATAGCAGGCTACTAATTGCAGGGACAGATATCAATATGGAGAACTATGCCTTTGCACTCAAAGAACTTGCCGATGGCTTCGGTCTCGGAGAAGTTTATTTTCTCGGGATGACTACTTTAGAGGAACTTAATGCCTGTTACAGAGTTGCCCATGCATATATATGTATGAGCGAGCATGAGGGCTTTTGTGTTCCTCTTCTTGAAGCCATGTATTTTAATGTCCCTATAATTGCATATAATTCCTCAGCGGTTCCTTACACCCTTGGAGATTCGGGAATAGTTGTGAATGAGAAGATATACGAAGAGATTGCCGAGATGGTAGATGTTTTTGTCAGGGATAAAAAGTTCAGGGAGAAGGTGATTGAGGGTCAGAGGGAAAGGTTCAAGGATTTCAACAGAGGGGGACTAAAGGATAAACTGAAGGGATATCTTTCGAAATTAGAAGCGTAGGTTAAATCCTTTTCAAAATATATATGAAACTTTCGATTGTCATTCCTGTCTATAATGAGGGGAAAACTATAAGAGAAATTCTTGATAAGGTGAGGATTGCAGATATAGGGAATATCGAGAAAGAGATTGTGGTAGTAGATGATTTTTCAACCGATGGGTCAAAGGAGATACTCAGGGATGAGGAGAAGAGAGGGATTAAAGCCAGCCTTGAAAGTGTTCAGTTCAAGGTCTTTTATCATGAAAGAAATATGGGTAAGGGTGCTGCTATAAGGACAGCCCTGGGGTATGTCACCGGTGATCTTGTTATCATACAGGATGCAGACCTTGAATATGCCCCTGAGGATTATAAGAGGCTCTTAAAACCTGTACTCAAAGGGAAGGCAGATGTTGTCTATGGCTCACGTTTTACAGGGGAGAGGAGAAATATGTTCTTCTGGCACTGGGTGGGAAACCGGTTTTTGACACTTATAACGAATATCCTTTACAATACAACCCTCTCTGATATGGAGACATGCTACAAACTCCTCAGAAAAGAGGTAATAAAGGGAATCAGGATCAGGTCAAACAGGTTTAACTTTGAGCCTGAGATAACTGCAAAGATTTTGAAAAAGAATATAAAGATATATGAGGTTCCTATTTCCTATACAGGAAGGGAATACGATGAGGGTAAAAAAATCACATGGAAGGATGGTTTTTCTGCACTCTGGACATTGGTGAAATACAGGTTTGTTAACTGATGTTTGATTACTCTGATTACAACAAACAAATTACACAGATCAAGCCTGTCCCGGCAACAGGTCAGGGTAAGAAGTATCTGTGTAATCATTTTAAAATCTGTGTAATCGTTCTTAAAAGATGAAGGCTAAATTCTGGATAGGTATAATCATAAGTATAATATTCCTGTACCTATTTTTCAGGAAGGTGGATTTCTATGAGCTATGGAGGTCCCTGAAGGGCGTGAATTACCTCTATATCATACCGATCATCATGCTCATGCCTGTTATGTTCTTTGTAAGGGCAGAGAGGTGGAGGTGCCTTCTTATCCCAATACGGAATATCGGTATACCGAGTCTCTTCTCTGCAACGGTTATAGGTTTCGCTGCAAACAATATCCTCCCTGCGAGGATTGGTGAGATCGTGAGGGCCTATGTGATAGGGAGGAAAGAGAATATAAGTAAAAGTTCTGCCCTAGCCACCATTATTGTAGAAAGGTTTTTTGACGGGCTGATAGTGATACTCTTTATACTACTTATTATCGCCTTTCCTCCCTTTCAGGAAGTTAAAATCATAGAAAGACTGAAGGGTGCTGCATTTCTGTTAAGCGGTATCTTCATAGGTGGGGTCGTCGCAATGATTTTCCTTAAATATAATACAACCGTGGCATTGAAATGGGCAAGGTTTCTCTTTTCTCCACTTCCACATCGTTTTTCAGAGAAACTCCTCGGAATACTGAAGTCCTTTGCAGAAGGTTTAGGGGTAATAGGGAAAGGTGGATATATATTTTTAATCTTCATCTATTCCATGATCATATGGTTTCTTGCAGTCCTTGTTGCCTATATCCTGCTACCGGCATTTTCCTTAAAGGGTCTTCCCATTATGGCGGCAATTTTTATTCAGGTTGCGATTGCCTTTGGTGTTGCTGTCCCCTCTGCACCTGGCTATGTCGGGACATTCCATTATGCCTGTGCCTTAGGATTAGGTCTCTTAGGGGTTGATAGCTATACAGCAAAAAGTTTTGCGATAGTTATGTGGGCGGTAAGTATTATACCAGTCACTATCTTTGGTCTCTTCTTTTTATGGAGAGATAATCTTTCCCTGAAGGATGTTAAGGAATGAGGATTCTTTTTATATATAGCGATGTAAATGTAAAAGGCGGGGCGAAGAGTTACCATTTCGGTCTGGGAATACTCTCGGCCGTCCTCAAGGAGAAAGGGCATGAAACCTCCCTCTATTATATGTACGATAAATTCGATACTGCACCTCTTATGGAGAAGATTAATGACTTTAAACCGTCTCTTATTGCTGCAACCTCTGATTCTTCCCAGTTCAGGTATATCCAGAGAATATTTAAAGAGGTAATGCCATTCGGAGTCTTCACTATCTGCGGAGGGCCACATGTCTCGCTATATCCTCGGGCCCTGGAGGAGACGGATGGATTAAGTGCAATCTGTATCGGTGAAGGTGAGGGGGCGATTCTTGAGCTTGTAGATGCTTTAGAGAATGGGAAGGATTACAGAGAGATTAAAAACCTCTGGATTAAGTCGGATGGGAATGTCATTAGAAATATGCAGAGGCCATTTGTTGAGGATCTTGATAGCTTGCCATTCTGTGACCGGGAGGTCTTCAATTATCAGTCCGTGATAGATTCTGATTACGACAGGGCGGTTTTTATGTTGTCAAGGGGTTGCCCCTATCGCTGCACATACTGCAGTAACCATGCCCTGAGGGTACTTCAGGAAGGACGGTATGTAAGGTTCAGGGGTGTTGAAAATGCAATTGCAGAGATAAAATCGGTTTTATCGAGATACAGTGCAAAGTCTATCTTCCTTGCGGATGATGTCTTTACATTGAAAAGGGATTTTGTTAAGGAGTTCTGCGAGCGATACAAAAAAGAGATAGGACTTCCATTTGAGGTCACGACAAGGGTTGAGTCCGCCTCCGAGGACATGTTCCAATGGCTCAAGGATGCGGGGTGCATAAGGGTTGCTATGGGGATAGAGTCCGGGAATGAATGGCTCAGAGAGAAGATTCTTAACAGGAAGATGTCAAACGAGCAGATCATAATGGCCTTCAGGCTTGCGAGGGAGGCCGGACTCAAGACTAAGTCGTATAATATAGTCGGCTTTCCGAATGAGACTGAAGAGATGTTTGAAGATACTGTAAAGTTAAATGCCGAAGTAAGCCCCGATAGCCATGTCTGCTACATATTTAACCCATACCCAGGTACCAGCCTTTATGAATACTGCAAAGAAAAAGGGTTCTTCAATGAAAATCTTAAAGATGAATTTGTGAGTAGGACGGATACACCGCTTAATCTTCCGACATTCAGT
>JACRGW010000006.1 GCA_016212195.1 Nitrospirota bacterium | reverse complement strand
CCTGCCTTCCCCATATGGTTGAAGACCTCAAAGGGCTGACCGTTCTCATCCTCATTTATCGTTACATAGAGGTTCCCGCATCCTGTCTTCATGAACCTTGTAGCACCACTTGTGAGCTCAGGCCTCTTTTTGGGTATTATCTTATGTGTCTGACTGCTGACTGTTGACTGCTGACTGGTACTTTTCGTCTTCCCTGTAGAGAGTACCTGTTCTTCCCTGCTTCCGTCTCTGTAGATTGTTACCCCCTTACATCCCCATCTGTATGCAAGTATATATACCTTCTCTACATCCTTTGGTGTTGCGTTATGGGGGAAGTTTACGGTCTTGCTTACAGCGTTATCCGTATATTTCTGGAATGCAGACTGATGCCTTACATGCCATTCAGGTGTTATATCATGGGCAGTGACAAAGACCCTCTGTATCTCAGAGGGGACTTCTTGAATGCCATGTATAGACCCTTTTATTGCGATTGACTCCATTAAAGTCTCGCTATAGAAACCGAGTTTCTTTGATGTATTTGCAAAATAGTCGTTCACCTCTATTAGTTTTGTATTATCGAGGACATTTCTCACAAAGGATAATGCAAAGAGTGGCTCTATGCCACTGCTGCAGTTTGCGATGATCGAGAGTGTCCCAGTAGGGGCGATGGTTGTTATTGTGGCGTTTCTGAGCTTAGGCCCGCCTTCATAGATAGAACCCATGAAATTCGGGAACTCACCTCTCTCCTCAGCAAGTTGAAAAGAGGCATTTCTCCCTTCTTTTGTAATAAAGGACATTACCTCTTCTGCAAGGACTACAGCCTCCTCTGAATTGTAAGGGATACCAAGCTGGATAAGCATATCTGCCCATCCCATTACACCGAGACCTATCTTCCTGTTACCCCTCGTCATCTCGGCAAACTTCTCTATAGGATATTTATTTATATCGATCACATTATCGAGGAAATGTACTGCACTCGATACTATATTTCTCAATTTCTCCCAGTCTACATGGGCACCTCCGTTCAGCTTGGCGGTCATCTTAGATAGGTTTATAGAGCCGAGGTTACAGGACTCGTAGGGGAGGAGTGGTTGCTCACCGCAGGGATTGGTCGATTCGATCTCACCAAGATGTGGAGTGGGATTATTCCTGTTTATCCTGTCGAGGAATATTATTCCTGGTTCGCCGTTCTTCCAGGCATGATTAACAATCTTATCAAAGACCTCCCTTGCCTTGAGCCGTCCTGTCTTAACACCTGTATGTGGATTTATAAGGTCATACTCTCCGTCTTCCTCGAGGGCATGCATGAATTCCGCTGTAAGGGCGACTGATATATTAAAGTTATTAAGCCTGTTATTTTCTTCCTTGCATGTTATGAATTCGAGTATATCGGGGTGGTCAATCTTGAGGATTCCCATATTCGCGCCCCTCCTTGTACCGCCCTGCTTTATCGCCTCTGTAGCAGAATCAAAGACAGTCATAAAAGTGATAGGACCGCTCGAGACACCCTTTGTTGTACCAACGATATCACCTTTAGGCCTTAGCTTCGAGAAAGAGAAACCTGTACCACCACCTGATTTATGTATGAGGGCTGTATTCTTCAATGCCTCGAAGATTGAGTCCATGGAGTCTTCCACAGGGAGGACAAAACAGGCAGAGAGCTGCCCCAGTTCCCTTCCTGCATTCATAAGGGTAGGGCTATTCGGAAGGAAATCGAAGGAGGTTATCATTCTATAGAACTCTTCCTCTGTCCCTTCCACCTCTCCCTCTGTTTTACCATAAAGGGAGTCTGCCGAGGCGATTGTTGAGGCAACCCTCCTGAACATATCCTCAGCTCTCTCTATAACCTTTCCTTCCTTATCCTTCATCAGGTATCTCTTCTCAAGAACTTTAATAGAATTTGAAGAGAGGGTTAACTCAGCCGACTCACTCCTTCCCTGATGTTTTTTAAGGGTATGAGTCCTTACTTCTGATATGATTTCCTTTATCTCCATGAATTCCTCCTTATATGATTATATATTGTGGAATGAATTGAAATGACCACAATATATTGTATATATCATATTTTTATTCTTGTCAAGTATTTTTTTAAATTGGCATCAAAATAACCTTATTCCTAAGGCAATGAGCAGGAGAATAAGGACAGGGATTGTCATCCTTCTGTAGATAGTCCCGAGGTCTGCATGAAAATAGTCCCTTGTTAGAATAAGGCAGAGGTGCACAGGAGAGAGAAGTACTCCAACATAACCAAATCCGAAGGCGAAGACCATGAGTTGAACCGGAGGGTTATTGCCGAGGAGATGGATGATCATAGGGAAGGTTATTCCTACGAATCCAACAGTAAGCCCTGTAAGGAGCCCGGCAATAAAGGGTAAGAGAGAGATGAGCATGACAATGCCAAGATTCCATTTCAGTCTGAGGAAGAATATGATAAGGCTGAAGACAAAGAGGATCTTAATAAAGTCTGTCATGGTCTACAACCCATATGGTTCGATCAGGAGATTATCAATAAGTCTCGTACTTCCTATTTTAACAGCGAGGGCTATCAGGGTCTTACCTTTTATCTCAGAAATATCCGTAAGCGTTTCAGGGTCAGTGATCGATATATAATCGATTACTACCAGAGATTCATTTTCGATCATCCGTTTCATTTCAGAATATATCTTTCGTGTATTCTTTTCACCATTCTTTACCATTTCCGATGCCATTATGAGGGCCCTGTAGAGAACAGGTGCAACCTTACGTTCTTCGGTGGAGAGAAAAGAGTTCCTTGAACTCATTGCAAGACCATCATGTTCTCTTACAGTGGGAAGGAGAATTATATCTATATCCATGTTAAGATCTCTTACCATCTTCTTTATAATGACAGACTGCTGGTAGTCCTTCTGGCCGAAGAATGCCTTATGGGGTTTGACGATGTTAAAGAGTTTCGTAACTACCGTTGTTACTCCTCTGAAATGGCCAGGCCTTGAGATTCCACAGAGGGTTTCTGTGATTCCTTCAACATTCACATAGGTGAGATAACCATCAGGATACATATCCCTTGCAGGAGGTGCAAAGATTATATCTCCACCTGCAGAGTTGACTTTTTTTGTATCTCCTTCAAGGTCTCTTGGATATTTATCATAATCCTCATTAGGTCTGAACTGTGTTGGGTTAACAAAGATGCTCACAATTACCATATCAGATAGCTTTTTTGCCTCCCTAATCAGACTCAGATGCCCCTCATGGAGGAATCCCATTGTGGGGACAAAACCTATGAGTTTACCTTCCATTCTCTTCCTCTCAGATAAGGCATGCATTGAAGCGATATTTTCAATAATCTCCATCGAGGACTCTCTTGATTAAAGTACTACAATTTTAACATTTTTAAGGATTGACAGGTGAGTACTATTAATGTATAGATAATAAAAATGCCGAGTCTCCTTATAAAATACAGGGATGGAAGGATTGAAGAGAGAACCTCACATGAGGCAATAGAGGAAGGCCTTAAGCTCCCCGATACAGTCTTCTGGCTTAATCTTGAGGCACCTGAAGTTTCGGAGATAGAGGAATTCGGGAGAGTTTTTGGCTTTCATCCCTTAACGATTGAGGACTGCATAAAACTCAATCAGAGACCTAAACTCGAAGACTTTGAGACCTATTTATTTGTTGTCCTTCATTTCTGTGTCTTTCATCGTCCTACCGGTGAGATAGATACCAGGGAGCTCCACATCTTCCTCGGTCCTAATTACCTGATTACAGTCCAGGGGGAACCAATAGAACCATTAAAGGAGATCTATGAGAGGTGCAAAAAAGACCCGGCTATCTGGGAAAGGGGATGTGACTTTATTTTTTACCTTGTTGGAGATACCATTGCTGACAGTTACTTCCCGCTTCTCGATACCATTGGTGAGGATGTAGACAGGATTGAGGATGCGATTCTCTTATCTCCGAAAAAACAAGACCTCGACAGGGTCTTTACCCTGAAACAGGATATGGTCTTTCTAAGAAAGATCGTGAGCCCCATGAGGGAGGTCTTCAATAACCTGAGTAGAAAGAATTCTACCCTGATAAGCGATAGGAACATCCTTTACTTCAGGGATATCCACGGCCTCCTCCTCATGGCCTACGAGATGATAGACTCTTACAGAGACATGGTTGGAAATGTCCTCGAGGTATACCTGTCCATGATATCTAACAGGATGAGTGAGATAATGAAGAGGCTCACAATAATCGCAACAATCTTCATGCCCCTTTCCTTTATCACAGGTTTCTTCGGGATGAACTTTACCTCCATTCCTTTCGGGAGCCCATGGTTGCTGATAGGTGTACTCATCCTCACGGCTGTCCTTCCTGTATCGATGCTCTTATGGTTCTATAGGCAGAAGTGGTTTTAGATGGTAAAAAAGGTGATTCTTATAACCCTTGATGGTCTTGGGATAGGAGAACTCACTGATGCAAAGGAGTTTGGAGATGAAGGGAGCAATACCCTGGGGAATATGGCAACTGCTGTAGGAGGACTGAAACTCCCCAACCTCGAAAGAATGGGGCTCGGCCTTCTCGGAAATTTTCAAGGGATTAATAAGATCAAAGACCCGATAGCCTCATACGGAATCTTGGCTGAGGCATCGAAGGCAAAGGATACATCCACAGGCCACTGGGAGATGATGGGACTTATAATAGAAAGGCCCTTTCCGTTATATCCTGATGGTTTTCCTTCAGAGATTATAGAGGTCTTCGAGAAGGCTATAGGAAGAAAAATCCTGGGGAACAAGGCTGCCTCCGGGACAGAGATAATAAAGGAACTGGGCGAAGAACATATGAAGACCGGGAGACCGATCGTCTATACATCTGCTGACTCAGTCTTCCAGATAGCGGCGCATGAGGAGGTAATCCCTGTAGAAGAACTCTACAGCATCTGTGAGATAGCGCGAGATATACTTAAAGAACCACACAATGTAGGAAGGGTTATAGCGAGACCCTTTACAGGTATACCTGGTAATTTCAAGAGGACTCCGAGGAGAAAGGATTATTCCCTTCCACCTCCGGGAGAGACAGTATTAGATAGATTGAAGGAAAAGAATATCCCTGTCGTAGGGATTGGAAAGATAGAGGATATATTTGTAGGAAAGGGGATATCAGAGGCGGTACATACGGAGAATAATCAGGATGGGGTAGAGAAGACTATTGAGGCGATGAGAAAGACCGATAAGGGTCTTATACTCACGAACCTGGTGGATTTTGATATGGTCTATGGTCACAGGAACGATCCTGAGGGTTTTGCAAAGGCCCTCAGTGATTTCGATAAAAACCTCCCTCGTTTTTTTCAGGATATGGAGAATGGTGGTATACTCATAATTACAGCTGACCATGGCTGTGACCCTACAACTCAGAGAACAGACCATTCAAGGGAGTATGTGCCTCTTCTAATTTACGGTAAAAAGATTAAGGCAGGTATCAACCTTGGTATAAGGAAGACCTTTGCTGACATAGGGGCTACAATTTCAGAGATATTTGATGTGGGAAAAACTCGAGCAGGAGAGGACTTTCTGAAAGAGATCACACATTTATAGTTTTTTACTTCTCTTTGTCAAGTATCACATGTTCTTTTGTGAAGATTATCGATGCCCTTCCAATAAATTTTAAAAAGTCCTCTCTCGAAATCTGCCTTTCCCTGGATTCGAGCGCCTTTTTCAGGGCATCTTCATCCTCGAACCATAGTTCGGCGATACCGTCGTATTCGGGTTCTCCGCCTCCTGGTGCAACGGTAGTGATGCTTATTACATATTTCTTTAGTCCAGGCCATTTCTTCTCAAGGGGGGCATGGATATTAAGCCAGTAATCAATAAATTCAATTTTCCCCATACCTTCTTTTCTATTGACCATAGCCACCATCTTTATCATCGCTTCCTCCCATTTAAAAGTTTAATAAGAATACCCAATTTTATACCCATTAATTTATGTGGTCAATAAGAAGTTTTGAGATTTGAATTTTTGTCAATTTCTTATTTTAAAATTTTGTGGTATTATATTTTAATTATTACTAGTCTGTATGGGTCCTGAAGATAGATTAAAAAATCTCTGTATTATCCTCCCTGAGGCACCGAGTCCCGTCGGTTTCTATGTCCCTGCTGTGAGAGTAAAAGACCTTCTTTTCTTGAGTGGTATGTTACCGTTGAGAGAGGGGAAGCTATTATTCAAGGGAAAGGTAGGAAGTGATCTAACAATCGAGGATGCTCAGGAAGCATCGAAGGCAACCCTTATCAATGCACTGTCGGTTATCAAGAGAGAACTGGGGAATCTTGATAAGGTTAAAAGGGTTGTTAGATTATCAGGCTATGTTGCCTCAGCACCTGGCTTTACACAGCAGCCTATGGTACTTAACGCCGCATCAGAGATTTTATCTAAGGTTTTTGGGGATAAAGGGCTCCACAGCCGCATAGCGATAGGGGTATCAGAGCTTCCCATGGACTCTCCCATAGAGATTGAACTTATAATACAGGTTTAAGACAAATTTGGCACTATCTGAACTAAAAACAGTTTGATTTTTTTTAAAAAAATCATTATAATAAAAGTCAAATGCGCTGTCTCAGGTGTTCTACAGAAAATTCAGAAGGAAGAAAGTTCTGCAAGGAATGCGGTTCACTCATAGCTAATTTATGCAAGAGATGCGGGTTCCCTAATTCCTTGATAGACAAATACTGTGGTGGTTGTGGTGATAATCTTGTAGATTTAAATACCTCAGGTAGTAAAGAAGACATATCATCTCAAAGACCAATGAGAGTATCCGAAAAGTATTCTCCCGATGATATCAATGAATTAACTGAGGGACGTACTAAGACAGAAAATAAAAAAGAGATCAAAAAGTCAGATGAGGTGTCTCAAAGTATGATAGATAGCATATTCAATTCTGATGATAATAAAACAGATGAGAAAGAAAAATAATGATCAAAAGGGAATTAAATATAAAACTCGGTGAGATACTTGTTGAACAGGGAGCGATAAACAGAGACCAGCTTGAAAAGGCTATAAGGGAGCAAAACAGCCGTGGAGTTGACCAGAAAAGAATCGGTGGCTATCTGATAGAACTTGGATATACAACCGAGGAAGACATTACCAAGGCAATCGGTAAACAATTCAATCTCCCCGTAACGAACCTTAAAGACATTAGAATAAAATCTGAAGTCCTCGATCTCATCCCTGAAAGCAAGGCAAAGAAATTCAACATTATCCCCCTTTTCAGAGTAGAAAAAGAGCTCACGGTCGCAATTTCAGACCCGGCAGATATTAATATATTAGATATTGTTAGCTCTGAGACCGGATGCAAGGTTATACCGGTTGTAGCCCCCTATTCCGAAATTTTGTATTCAATCGAAAAATACTACTCAAAAAAGATTTAGCCCCATGTTGAAGGAAAGATAAAAGAAACCGGGGTTTTAGCTCTAAACCGTTCTGAAATTGAAGACCTTAAAAAGGCCGGCGTGGAACTACCTGTAGTAAAAATTGTTGACAGCTTTTTTATGCAGGCTCTTGACGATGGGGCAAGCGATATCCATATAGAGCCTCGCGAAGACAATCTTTCAGTGAGGTTCAGGATCGACGGTATTCTCCATGAACATACAACCCTTCCCCTTAAGACACATCCAAGTATAGTATCAAGGTTAAAGGTTCTTTCAGATCTTGATATAGCGGAAAGGCATAAACCCCAGGACGGAAGGATACAGCTGAATTTAGAAGACAGGGAGATAGATGTAAGGCTTTCCACTTTGCCCACAATTTACGGTGAGAAGGTTGTCCTCAGACTCCTGAGCAGGGCCTCTGTGAAGGTGAGGATTGAAGACCTTGGTTTTTCAGAAAGAAACCTCGATATATTTGAGAAATTAATCAAAGAACCCTACGGGATAATACTGGTTACTGGACCGACAGGGAGCGGAAAGACCACAACACTCTATGCAGTTTTGAATGAGATAAATTCTATAGGGAAAAATATTGTAACAGTTGAAGATCCTGTCGAATACCAGCTACCCATCATCAATCAGGTACAGGTCAATCCAAAGAAAGACCTGACCTTTGCTAATACACTCAAGTTTATTCTGAGGCAGGACCCTGATATAATAATGATCGGAGAAATAAGAGACCCTGAAACTGCATCTATCGCGGCTGAGTCAGCACTTACAGGGCATCTCGTATTTAGTACGCTCCATACAAATGATGCCCCCAGTTCATTAACCAGGCTTATCGATATGGGTGTTGAGCCTTTTCTTCTTGCGCCCTCCCTCTTGGGTGTTGTTGCCCAGAGGCTTGTTAGAAAGATATGTCCTGACTGTAAGGAGGAATATTCACCATCAAAGAGAGAATTAGATACAGTAGGATTATCTACCCCTATGGAGGATCTCAAGTTCTACAGGGGCATCGGATGTGATAAATGCAGGCACACCGGTTATAGAGGAAGGACTGCCATACACGAAATCCTCGTTGTTGATGAAAAGGTCAGGGAATTGATAACTAACAGGGCCTCTGTGAGTGTTATACGCCAGGAGGCAGCAAAAGATGGATTTAAAGATATGCGTTTTGACGGTCTTAAAAAAGTTATCTCAGGAATAACTTCGGTAGAGGAGTTAATCAGGGTTACAAGGGATATAAGATAGGGGATCATATAAGATAGCCTATGCAAGAAAAAAAGATACTGATTGTAGATGACTCCGAGCATACAAGGAAATCGCTTAAAGATATACTCGAAAAAAATAACTTTAATGTTGTCGGTGAAGCAACAAGTGGTGCAGAGGCGATAAAGCTGTTCAACAGTCTCTCTCCGGACATGGTATTTCTCGATATAATTATGCCACAGCTTGGTGGCATCGAGACCCTCAGAATGCTCCGCTCACTGAATAAGGATGTGAAAATCATAATGGTTAGTGCCCTCGATTCGATTGACAGAGTAAAGGAATGCATGAAGGCAGGGGCGAATCACTATATTTTAAAGCCCTTTGAAGAGTCGAAGATAATTGAGATTATTAAAAAATTTACAGACTGATAATAAGGTAAATCCCTGATCAATCTTCAAAGACATATCTAAAACTCTTCAAAGAAAAATTTGGCAAGTCTCCTTATTTTTTATTGACTTCCATTTAAATTTCTGTTAGTTAATACTAACATTCTAAAGAGAGGTTTTATATTTTGAGTGGTTTTTTATCGCCCCTTCTTGGTGGTGAGAGGGGAAATATATTGGATCTCGTCTTTCACGCCGGGCTGGTTGTAAAATTAGTTCTTCTGCTCCTCCTTGCCTTCTCTACCGTCTCCTGGGCCATAATCTTTTATAAGTTCAAGCTTATCGGGAAGGCCCAGAAGGAGTCAGAGATGTTCTTAAGACTGTTCAGGAGGAGCAAGAGGCTCGATGCAGTCTTTAATTCCTCCAAGAATTTACTGGGAAGTCCACTCGCAAATATATTCAGGGCAGGCTATATCGAGTTGACCACCAAGCCTGAAGAGACATCAAATCCTGAATCCGCAGATCTAACAGCGATAAGCACAGATTTAGGTGGCATAGATAATATCAGCAGGTCACTAAGCAGGGCCACGGCATCAGAGGTAACGAGGCTTGAGAAGGCCATCACCTTCTTGGCAACTACAGGAAGTACTACCCCCTTTATCGGCCTTTTCGGGACCGTCTGGGGGATAATGGATTCATTCAGGGGAATAGGGGTTACCGGCTCTGCAAGTCTCGCTGTCGTAGCCCCGGGCATATCCGAGGCATTGGTAGCTACGGCAGCAGGCCTCGCAGCAGCCATACCTGCTGTTGTGGCATATAACTATTACCTCAACAGGATAAGGGTTCTTGAAACAGAGATGGATAATTTCTCCCAGGAGTTTCTGAATATCGTCGAGAGGAACTTCTTTAATGGATCCAGGAAAAAGGTATAAGACTGCTTTATCGGATATAAACGTTACTCCTCTTGTGGACGTAATGCTTGTTCTGCTGATCATATTTATGGTCACAGCCCCACTTATGCAGCAGGGTATCGATGTCAATCTCCCCAAGGCAAAAGGCAAAGAACTCCGAGCTGAAGAAGAAAGAATCATAGTGATAATAACAAAGGGAAACAAGATATATATAAATAAAAATTTTATAGAGCTTTCAGAACTCGGTAAAAAACTCCAGAGTATCTATGATAGGAGAACCGATAAAGAGATCTTCCTGAAAGCGGACAAGGATGTCCCCTATGGATTTGTTGTAAGGGCCATGTCTGAGATAAGGAGTGCCGGGATAGAGAAGCTCGGAATGGTTACAGAACCCATCGAAAACAAATAACAAAGAGTGTAATGACTATATACAGAGAAGATCTAACCGGAGGACCAACACTTAGAGGCATGATACTCTACTCTTCAATCCTCCATCTCCTCCTCTTCTTCATCGCTGTTATCGGGCCTAAACTTTTTATAAAGACAAGGGTCTTCTACTCTCCTATTTATACTGTAAATCTTGTGAGTCTTGGAGAGAAAAAGGGTACTTTACCTTCTCCAGAATCCGTAAGGGAGGTTGCAAAAGAAAGACCGAAGGAGGTAGCACCAGAAGTTATTCCCCTTAAGAAGGAAGGTATATCGAGGATTAAGGATGCGATAAAGAGGCTTGAGGCGTTAAGGGCGATAAGAGAAAAACAGAAGAAAACCACTACTGGTGATAACGCCCTTGTGTCGAAGGGTGGAACAGGGACGCCTGGTGTAAGGTCATCCGGAGTCGCAACGAAAGAGATTCTTGATTTGAAATACAGGCTCTACTATAATATGATCTGGGAAAGGATCAGTAATGCCTGGGTTCTCCCTGAAGGGGTTACAAAGAGCAAAAACTTGGAGGCCATCGTTGCCTTAAAAATCAAACGGAATGGTACTATTGAAAACTACTGGATCGAAAAAGGATCGGGGAATACATATTTTGATCAGTCCGCAATCAGGGCAATAAACAAGGCAAATCCCCTTCCACCTTTACCTGAAGATTTCAGGGAGGAGATCTTTGAAGTAGG
>JACRGW010000014.1 GCA_016212195.1 Nitrospirota bacterium | reverse complement strand
TTTAAAAAAGATAATAAGAAAGGCCACAGAAGAAGACAACAAAAGAATACAAAACAATATCAAGACGGAGAAAGAGGTGCTTGAATATTGCTCTGAGAGGATAGAGAACAGGAAACTGCCCATGAAGATTGTGGATGTGGGATCACTTCTTGATTCGAGTAAACTGATATTTTATTTTACCGCCGAGGGCCGGGTTGATTTCAGAGAACTGGTGAAAGATATGGCATATAAATTCAGGGCGAGGATCGAGATGATTCAGATCAGCGTGAGGGATGGCGCCAGGATGATAAGCGGTTACGGTCCCTGCGGCAAACAATTATGCTGCGCCTCCTTTCTCTCGGATTTTGAACCGATAACCATTCGTATGGCAAGACATCAGGATATGATCTTAAATCCGGCAAAGATCTCAGGGATGTGCGGTAAACTGATGTGCTGTATAGGCTTCGAATATGAAGCATGCGGCGATAATAAAGGACATAAATCTTGTCCTAAAAATAAAAAGCATAATAAAAATCCAAAGAATGATAAAAATGATAGAAATGAAAAAAAGGATCAATGAAAAAGAAATATTACCTTACCACGCCGATATATTACGTAAATGATATCCCGCATATAGGACATGCCTATACCACTGTTGCTGCCGATGTCTTAGCCCGTTATAAAAGGATGCTGGGATATGATACCCTCTTTCTGACCGGCACGGATGAGCATGGGCAAAAGGTGGAGAAATCCGCTCTGATAAGCGGCGAGACTCCGCAGATCTTTACCGACAGGATTGTAAAAAGATTTAAAGACCTCTGGCTAAGATTAAATATCTCCTATGACGATTTTATAAGAACTACCGAAGAAAGACACAAAAAGGCGGTTACCGATCTATTCTTAAAGATAAAGGCAAACGGCGATATATATAAGGGCGAATATGAGGATTGGTACTGCATCCCCTGTGAGTCCTTTTTTACAGACCTTCAGTTGAAGGAGGGGAAATGTCCTGACTGTAATCGTACGGTGGAGAAACTGAAGGAGGAGAGTTATTTCTTCAGGATGTCAAAATATCAGGGACAAATTCTTGCTCATATAGAAACCAACCCTGATTTTATTCAGCCTGAATCAAAACGGAATGAGATTATCTCCTTTATCAAAAGCGGGCTAAAAGATCTTTCCATCAGCAGGACAAGTTTTAAATGGGGTATACCTGTTCCCGGGGATGACCGGCATATTATCTATGTCTGGTTTGATGCCCTGACCAACTATCTGACCGCAGCAGGTTTCCCGGATGACAAGGGGAGACTTGAAACCTGCTGGCCTGCTGACGTCCATATTATCGGCAAGGATATCCTGCGCTTCCATGCCGTCTACTGGCCGACCTTTCTCCTTTCCGCAGGCATACCGCTTCCCAGGATGGTCTTTTCCCATGGCTGGTGGACTATTGAAGGTCAGAAAATGTCCAAGAGCAAAGGTAATGTTGTAGATCCTTTACAGGTGGTAGAAAGGTTTGGGGTAGACCCCTTTAGATATTTTCTCTTGAGAGATGTCCCGTTTGGACTAGATGGTGATTTCTCAGAGGAGGCGATGATCACAAGACATAATACAGATCTGGCAAATGATCTGGGCAATCTCCTGAGCAGGACGCTGACGATGATAGAAAGATACAGAGGTGGAAGAATACCCCCCCAAATTAATTCCAAGGATAGAGATATAGAAATAGGACTCAGATCTGTAGAAAATTTCCGGTTAGTGATAGAGGGTCGTCTTGATAAATTCCAATTCCATCTGCTCCTGGGAGATATATGGTATTTTATAAATCTGGCAAACAGGGCTATTGAGGTCGCCGCGCCATGGAAGGAAAAGGAAGACGCCATACTTTCCAACTTTCTCTATGTCCTGGCAGAAACCCTGAGGATTATTGCCCTATACCTTTACCCCTTCATGCCGTCAACTGCCAATAAGATACATCACGCACTCGGACTAAAAGAGATAACCGATAAGACTCCATTATTGGAAGAAGGAAGATGGGGTATGATAAGACCGGATACGGCTATTTCGAAAGGAGAGGCCTTGTTTCCGAGGATAGAAAAAGAAAAGAAAATATCATCTCAAACACCAGTACCGCCAGTTGCCTTACCCCAATCTGAGAAGATCACCATAGAGGATTTTGCAAAGATTGACCTCAGGGTGGGCTTGATTAAGAGTGCCGAAAGGGTTAAAGGTTCGGAGAAATTGATAAAACTAATGGTTGATTTAGGAACCGAGGAGAGACAGGTTCTGGCAGGTATAGGAACCCGATATGCCCCGGAGGAACTTCCCGGCAAAAGGGTCATCGTGGTCTGCAATTTAGAACCGAGGAAGATGATGGGAATGGAATCACAGGGGATGTTACTGGCCGCCGGCGGTAAAACCGTGGAAGGGCTGGCTACATTTATTGATGATATTGCCCCGGGGACAAAGGTGAAATAATGAAGATGAATATAGAAGAATTAGTAAGAGAAGAGATCAGAGAGTCAATAGATATAAAGAAGATGATCTTAGATAGATTGATTCCGGATATAGTCAGGGCGGTAGAACTGATTATTAATTCCTTTAAATCAAATAAAAAGGTTTTGTTATTTGGCAACGGCGGCAGCGCGGCTGATGCCCAGCATATTGCAGCTGAATTCGTCGGGAGATTTAAACTTGAACGCAAGGCTTTGCCTGCTATTGCCCTATCCACCAATAGTTCGATCGTCACAGCACTGGGAAATGATTATGATTTTGACGCCATCTTCTCCAGACAGGTTGAGGCCTGGGCCAAAGAAGGCGATCTGGTTATCGGGATAACTACCAGCGGCAATTCTCCCAATGTCCTGAGAGCGATAAATAAGGCTAAGGAAATGGAGGCAGTGACTATTGGATTAACCGGAGAGAATGGCGGAAAATTAAATGATCTGGTAGATATCTGCATAAAGGTTCCTTCCTCCAATACCCCGCGGATTCAGGAAGCGCATATTACCATCGGACATATCATCTGCTCTTTAGTGGAGAAATCTCTTTTTGGAGAAAAACCTTAAAGATTATTTGGAATAGCAAAGATACAAAAGATTAAATTACAACCTGTAGATCTGAGCCTTTTACCACGATCCTTACATTCTTCAGGTAGGTTGAAATTTCATCTGCCAGCTTCCTTATCTTTTCCGGGTCTTTATTTATTGCTGCCTGTTCAAGTAAGGTTCCTTTGTCAGCCAGATCCTCAAATCCGTAACTGCCGCTGTCTCCCTTTA
>JACRGW010000073.1 GCA_016212195.1 Nitrospirota bacterium | reverse complement strand
GGCATTCTTTGGTACCTCTGCAGGTGCCTTAGGCTTCAATGATATGATATAGGCAATCATGTCTTTCATCTGGTCTGATTTCGGATCAATAGCCTTGCCCATAATAGCATTCTCAATACAGAAATTTACTGTTTCCTCAAGGCTTTTAAACTTCTTTCCTGGTGGTGTTAATAATTCCTTCCGGGCTAACTTATCAGCAACATCTTCCAAATCTTTTCCATTCGGATGGCAGGAGCTACATGCCCTTTTCCCACCGGCAAACTTCGGATCATTAAAAAGAGTTTTTCCCCGTTCCTCAGGCAGATGTTTCATTGCAAAGGCTGTCGAAAAGATTAAACCGAGAATTACCAGGAGGAGCATAGTTAACTTTATGGCCTTCATTCTATCTCACATCCTTTCTTTAATTGGGTCATTAGTGCTTAAGTTTTTTAGATCTTCGGTTTAGTAAAGAACCCTGTGCTTCCGCACAGGGTTCTTTACTAAGTATTCTGACGATCTCTTCATCGTCCAAATCATACCAGTTTATGTAAGCATCTGCTACTGCAAAGGTCAATCCACTTCTTATATTAAGACAAAGGAGTTCATCGACCTCGGGCAATACGAAATCCACCGTTCTCAGGGAACCTGTGGGTACAGCAACGATAACCTTTTTAGGCTCTCTTTTCTTTATATATCTAATAGCCGAAAGCATCGTATAACCTGATGCAAGTCCGTCATCAACAAGAATAGCGATTCTATCCTTAAGGAATGGAAATGGTCTGTCCCCTCTGAATATCTTGTTTCTTCTCTTAATTATATCCCCTGTATTCTTTTTCTGTACCTCTATATCTTCTTTGGTCAATCCGAGTTGACCCAATAATCTTTCATTCAGGATAACCTCTCCGTCTGGGTCCATTGCCCCGAAGCCAGCTTCCGGGTTATAGGGAATCTGGATCTTCCTTACTATAATCAAATCCATCGGCAGATCGAGTTTCTCTGCTATCTCCTTAGCAACAGGCACACCTCCAGAAGGTATTGCAAGGACAATCCCATCAGATCCTTTATATTCAAGGAGTTTTTCTGCAAGAAGCAGTCCTGCCTGATTTCTGTTTTCAAAGATATATAGTTTATCCCTTAAAGAGATTTTTTCTATAAGTTTACCCATATAACTTACTTCCCTGATAAGGAAAGGTTAACATACCCGGATATAATGTCAAGGATCAACTTCATCTTCTTGACATAAAAACTATTATTCTGTAGAATCCTTTTAATCCGGAGATAATAAGTGTACAGGCATTTAATATTAATCTTATTTCTTCTTTTCCCATCAATTTCTCAAGCCTCAGAACCTCTCGGTAAACGTATAATAACACCTGAGGGAATGGTTGTCCTTGTCTCAGAGAGGCATGACCTACCGATAGTCAAGGTCAGTACAATTATCAGGGCAGGTTCAACCCTCGAATTAGAAGAGAAGGCAGGCCTTGCAAACCTTACAGCAGAACTTCTTACTGAAGGGACAAAGAAAAGGACATCCTCCCAGATAAGTAACGAAATAGATTTTATTGGAGGTTCTCTCGATGCCTCAGGGGGAAGCGATTATATCACGGTTGCCCTTTCGGTGCTTAAGAAGGACATAGATAAAGGTTTTGATTTACTCTCCGATATAATCCTTAACCCATCCTTCGATGAAAAGGACTTAGAGAGGAAGAAAAAACTTATAAAGGGACAGATAAAAAGGGAAGAGGAAGAGCCAGAGTCAGTAGCAGGAAAGGCATTCATAAAAGAGGCCTTCGGCAAACATCCATATGGCCGTCCTGTAGAGGGGAAAGAAGAAACCCTTGACAGAATTACACAGAATGACATACTCGAATTCCATGCCAGAAATTATTCTACTAACAATACGATTATGGGTATTGCAGGGGATATAACCACAGATGAAGTAATGGCACTTATCACAAAATACTTCAGCGACTGGAAGAAAAAAGCGATAGTTTCTGAAAATCTTCCAAAACCTCCTAATATAAAAGGGCATAAGGTTTTAAAGATAGATAAAGATCTCACCCAGGCAACAATCATCCTTGGACATCGGGGAATAAGCAGGGATAATCCCGATTTCTACACCATTTCTGTAATGAACTATATCCTTGGCGGAGGTGGTTTTGCTTCGAGGCTTGTCCAGAATATAAGGGACAGTAAAGGCCTTGCTTATGATGTTCATAGCTCCTTTTCTCCAAAGAAAGAGGTCGGAAGTTTCAGTGTGAGTGTTCAGACAAAGAATGAATCAGCCGGCATAGCAATAGAAGAAATAATAAAGGAGATAAAGAAAATCAGGGAGGAAG
>JACRGW010000071.1 GCA_016212195.1 Nitrospirota bacterium | reverse complement strand
GAGTTGATGGTGCCCTTTATAGAGCTATGGAATTCACTGGTGATGTAATAGAGCGTCTCCCGATGCATGGTCGTCTTACAATCTGCAATATGGCGATAGAGGCAGGGGGAAAGAGCGGAATAATAGCCCCTGATAATATAACAGAGAACTATATAAAAAATAGGGCAGGAAGGCCTTATAAATTTTATTCCTCAGACAAGGATGCAAAATATATCGACATAAAGGAGTATGACTGCTCAAAAATAGAACCTCTTGTTGCCTGTCCACATCTCCCAAGCAATGTAAGACCTGCTGTAGAACTCTTTGAGATAACGATAGATCAAGTCGTTATAGGGTCATGCACCAATGGACGAATAGAAGATCTTAGAGATGCAGCAGAGGTTATGAAAGGCAGAAAGATCCATCCCTATGTTAGGATGATCGTTATACCTGCAACTCAGGAGGTCTACCGCCAGGCCATTGAGGAGGGACTTATAGAGATATTCTTGAATGCAGAGGCATCTATATCTACACCTACCTGTGGCCCGTGCCTCGGTGGATATATGGGTGTCCTTGCTAAAGGTGAAAGGGCTATTGCTACAACTAACAGAAACTTCGTAGGTAGAATGGGACATCCTGAAAGTGAAGTCTATCTAAGTAACCCTGCAGTAGCTGCAGCATCGGCTGTTCTTGGAAGGATAGGAGACCCTGAGGAGCTTGGTTTGTAAGAAATATGGCATAATCTCCAAGCTATACACTAAAAGGTTTCAGTCATCCTATTACTCAATTCTATTACTCAATTTAGATTTATCTTCCATCTTACCATATCTTTGGTTATACTAATTACTATAAATCTTCCTTTTCAAAGAAGCTATGTCTGACATAACCCCATTGATGGACCAATACTGGAGTATTAAGAAAGACTATCCCAATGCCATACTCTTTTTCCGTGTAGGGGACTTCTATGAGATGTTTTATGAGGATGCAATTACTGCCTCGAAAGTCCTCCAGATAACACTTACATCGAGAAATAAGGGGAAAGAAGATCAGGTTCCCCTATGCGGAGTTCCCTACCATGCAGCTGATTCCTACATAACGAAACTTATAAGGAACGGATTCAAGGTTGCCATCTGTGAGCAGGTAGAAGATCCAAAACTTGCAAAGGGTATCGTTAAGAGGGATGTAGTGAGAGTTATTACACCGGGCACGTTTCTTTCAGAGAATGCGCTTGAGGCTAAGGAAAATAATTTCATCCTCAGCATATACCAAAAAGGAAAGATTTACGGTCTTGCCTTTGCCGATCTATCTACTGGTGATTTTTCCCTTTACGAGACAGTTGGAAGCTTAGAGGATGAGATTGTGAGACTTGCCCCAAAGGAGATCCTTTATCCTGAAGGGCTGAATATTTCTGGACTCCAGACCCCAGACTATAGACTCCAGACTCATTTAACGCCTTATTCCGAGTGGTTCTTTGATTATCCTGAGGCGAGGAAAAAGCTCCTCAATCATTTCAGGGTAAGTTCACTCGAAGGTTATGGCTGTGAAGGATTAGTTGTTGCTATTTCGGCTGCGGGTGCATTGATAAGCTATCTCGATGAAAACCTGAAGGGTACTTTAGAGAATATAAAGAGGATAAAACCATTAATGAAAGGATCCTATATGTTCCTCGATGCCCCTACACAGAGAAATCTCGAACTCACCAATAGTCTTTCTGAGAGAACAAAGGAGGATTCATTGTTCGGTATTCTGGATAAGACAGTTACTGCTATGGGAGGAAGGCTTTTTAAGAACTGGATACTTTATCCACTACTCGATATAGAAGAGATTAATAGAAAACAGGATGCCGTAAAGATATTGAAGGATAATTTAACACTGACAGAGGATATACAGGAAAGACTGAAAAAGGTCTATGACCTTGAAAGGCTTATAGGAAGAATAACCCTGAATCTATCTAATGCCAGGGATATGATAGCCCTTAAAGGATCTTTAAAAGTTATACCCGAGATTAAGGTGCTTGGTGAAGGTCTTGACTCTGAGAAATTATCCGAGATATTCGAAAGAACAGAGAAATTTTCTGAAATTATTAATCTAATCGAAAAGTCTATTCACGAGGATCCCCCATTTACCTTAAGGGAAGGTAGGATTATAAAGAATGGATACAATGAGGAACTCGATAATCTCAGGTCTATTAGTTCAAAGGGAAAAGGATTTATAGCAGAGTTGGAACAGAGGGAGAAGGAAAGGACAGGGATAAACTCTTTAAAGGTACGGCACAACAAGGTCTTTGGATATTATATTGAAGTTACAAAGGCAAATCTTTCCCAGATTCCTTCAGACTATATGAGAAAACAAACCCTTGTTGGAGCAGAGAGGTTCATAACCCCTGAACTCAAAGATTACGAAGAAAAGGTATTAAGAGCTGAGGAAAGGATACTCGAACTTGAATATGAGATATTCCAGAAGGTTAGAGAAGAAGTGGCAAAAGAGGCAGAGAGGATTCAGAGGACAGCAAAGGCTATAGCTGAACTCGATGTACTTACGTCCCTTGCAGTTGTTGCCAGGTACTATAATTACTGTCAGCCAGTAGTCGACGAGGGCGAGACTATAGAAATAGTAGAAGGAAGGCACCCTGTCCTCGAAAGGCTCGATCTCGGAGAGAGGTTTATCCAGAATGATACACTCCTTGACTGTGATGAAAACCAACTCATGATTATCACAGGTCCAAATATGGCAGGAAAATCTACTTATATGAGACAGGTTGCACTCATTGTCCTTATGGCACAGATAGGAAGTTTTATACCTGCAAAGGAAGCAAAAATCGGTCTTGTTGACAGGATATTTACAAGGGTAGGGGCGACAGATATTATAACTAAAGGACAGTCTACATTTATGGTAGAGATGAATGAGACTGCGAATATACTTAATAATGCAACAAGGAGGAGCCTAATCATCCTCGATGAGATCGGCAGGGGAACGAGTACCTTTGATGGTGTGAGTATCGCCTGGTCTGTGGCTGAATATATCCATGAAAATATCAAAGCCAGAACACTCTTTGCAACACATTACCATGAACTTACTGAACTTGCACTTTCAATGGAGGGAGTAAAGAATTACAGTATCTCTGTAAAGGAATGGAAGGACGAGATCATATTCCTCAGGAAAATAGTAGAAGGTGGAACGGACAGGAGCTACGGTATACAGGTTGCGAGGTTGGCAGGGCTTCCAGAGGATGTTATACTCAGGGCAAAAGAGGTTTTATCCAATTTAGAGAAAGGAGAATTAAATGAGATAGGTGAACCAAAGCTTGCCCATTCAGATTTCAAGAAACCTGAGAGGCGTACAAACCAACTCGACATCTTCACAACACAGGCAGACCCTGTTGTAAAAGAACTCCTCGGCCTTGATATAATAAAAATGACACCCCTTGAGGCACTGAATAAGCTCTATGAGTTTAGAAAAAAGCTGAACGGTAAAGAAAATATGGATAAAGAGGAAAACTGAAAGAGTGCTCTTTATTCAAACATGAATAGTTCTTATTTTTATGGAGATTAAACGATATACCATAAAGACAACTGAAAAACCTGAGAGGTTTTCAGTAGATTATGCCAAGGAATTAAATCCTGAACAGTATGAGGCAGTAATGGCAGGAGAGGGTACTATCCTCGTGATTGCAGGTGCAGGCAGCGGAAAAACAAGGACTGTTACTTACAGGGTAGCGAGGCTTGTAGAATCGGGTATAAACCCCTCAAGGATTTTACTCGTAACATTTACGAATAAGGCTGCCAAGGAAATGCTCCACAGGGCAGAGATTCTTATAAAGACTGACATTAAGAGAATCTGGGGAGGGACATTCCACCATATAGGGAACTTGATCCTGAGGAGGCATGCAGAAACACTCGGATATAAGCCAAACTTCTCTATCCTTGACAGAGAAGACTCAAAGGATCTCATTAATGCCTGCATTTCAGATGCAGGCATTAATATAAAGGCGAGGAGATTTCCCCAAGGTGATATCCTCGGCGACATTATCGGCTTTTCTGTGAATACCGAAGAGCCATTGGAGAAAGTCGTTTATCAGAGGTACCCTTATTTTACCCAACTTATAGATGATATTGAGAGGGTAGCCTTTAAATATAACCAGAGAAAGAAGAGGCTTAACTTGATGGATTTTGATGACCTCCTTCTAAACTGGAAGAGGATACTTGAGGATTCACCTGATATAAATGAGATCTATTCAAACAGGTTTGAGCATATCCTTGTGGATGAATATCAGGATACAAATAAGATCCAGGCAGACATTATTGACCTTCTTGCATCAAGAAAAAAGAATTTAATGGTTGTGGGTGACGACTCACAATCTATCTATTCCTTCAGGGGGGCAAACTTTGCCAATATAATAGAGTTTCCGAAGAGATATCCATATGCCAAGGTATATAAGCTTACTATAAATTACAGGAGTACTCCGGAGATACTCGGTCTTGCAAATCAGAGTATTTCCTTCAACAGGTGGCAGTTTCCTAAGGCGTTGAAAACCGTAAAAGATTCTGGTGCTAAGCCTGTACTTGTGGCTTTCAATGATGTCCTCCAGCAGGCAGAGTTTGTAGCTCAGAGGATTCTCGAGTTAAGGGATGAAGGCGTAAGTCTGAATGATATAGCTGTGCTCTATAGATCCCATTACCACTCGATGGAACTACAGATGGCGCTTACGAAGAGAGGAATACCCTATGAAGTTCGTTCAGGAATAAGGTTTTTCGAGCAAGCCCATATCAAGGATGTGACCTCATATATGAGAATTATTATTAACCCCATGGATGAAATAGGATGGAAGAGAATATTAAAGTTAATTACTAAGATAGGCAATGTAACATCTTCTAAAATATGGGATATTATATCAATGACCGAATCTCCTTTCGATTCACTCAACTCTAAGGAAGTTTC
>JACRGW010000013.1 GCA_016212195.1 Nitrospirota bacterium | reverse complement strand
TTCAGGGATCAGGGCAATATTTTCTTCTTTTGTGCTGACATATTCAGCATACGCCCCGCGACGTTTATAGTCAGGCATGCCGAAGACCCTGTCACCCTTTTTGAATCTTGTTACAGAGGAGCCTGTCTTGATAACCTCTCCTGCTACATCAAAACCAAGAGCCATCGGGAATTTTGAGCCATAAATAAATTTCAATGACCTATTCCTTATCTTCCAGTCAACAGGGTTTACACTCGAGTAATGAACACGGATCAATACTTCATTATTCGATATGACAGGCTTAGCAACATCTTCGAGCTTTAGAACCTCAGGCAGGCCAAATTCCATGATTAAAACAGCTTTCATTTGATAGATTTATAACTGAGATCGCTTTGTCGTCCCGATTTATCGGGACTCCTCGCAATGACAATTCTCTTTTTCACACGATTATATCAAAACAGGGACTTTTTGCAATGACAAAGGATATAAGAAGTGATATAGTTAAATATGATTAACAGGCGGGAGTTTATGAAGATTGCGGCAGGAGGTGTGTTATCAGCGATGGCTATGAATAAAAAGGCCCTTGCATCATCGGCTAAGCAGATAAAACCAGAGAACAAAAAGACAAAGGTCTCTCTTATCAAGACATCGGACAGGACATCAGGGATAATGAGGGCAATCGATCTTCTCGGTATAAACCCCGTAAAGGGTAATGATGTCCTCCTAAAGCCTAATTTCAATACAGCAGACCCATTCCCTGGCTCTACCCATAATGATACTCTTATAAATTTAATATTGCATCTTAAGAAGATGGGTGCAAAGAGTATTACTATTGGAGAAAGAAGCGGGCCACCTGATACAGATGAGGTTTTTAGAGACAAAGGGATATACGATATATGCAAAAAGCTTGATGTAGGGCTTATAAATTTTGAGGAACTTTCTTCAAGGGAATGGGTAAAGATAAAACCGAAAGAGAGCCACTGGAATGACGGCTTCTATGTAGCAAAGCCTGTCCTCGATTCAAAATGTATAGTTACAACCTGCTGCCTTAAAACACATAAATATAGTGGTGTATTCACCATGTCCCTCAAGCTTTCTGTTGGTATCACGCATAAAAAGAATATGACAGAGCTTCATACATCCTTCCGCAGTATGAGGAAGATGATCGCAGAGATAAACCAGGCCTATAACCCTTCACTTATACTCCTTGATGGAATAGAGGCATTTGTGGATGGAGGTCCTGCAAAGGGGGAAATGAAGAAGGCAGATGTTATTATTGCAGGGATAGACAGGATTGCTATAGATACAGTTGGCCTCGCAATTTTAAAAGATCTCGGCAGTAACAGGGCAATTATGGAGACAACGATATTTGAGCAGGAGCAGATAGCAAGGGCTGTTGAACTCGGACTTGGCGTCTCGAAACCGGAGGATATTGAGATAATAACAGATGATAAGGAAAGCATAAGATACGCCGAGAACATAAAGGCGATCCTTTTAAAGGGGTAGAGTGGCGCGTATCACTCATAATTGACTTCTTCAAAACCTACCCACCCCCAGAATAATTGTGTATAATTGACTTATGATTTACGGTTACAGGATCACAAATAAGAAAGAGGTAGGGTTATATAATGCAGACCTTGTCCAGATCTCTTTATACAAGGATTGGGGGATAGGGGTTGAGGAACTCGAAGAGGTAGTATCTTTATGCAAAGAAAAAAAGATTAGGTATATAATCCATCCTGTGAATTTCTTCCTTTCAGAGACGAGGCCAGAGGAGAGGGAAAGGACAATGGATGCCCTCAGGTATATGGCACGATTTGCAGATCTCGGTCTGATACTCCACGATGAGTGTGCACCTTTAATGGGAAGACTTTCCGGCGAATGGGAGAAAAATTACAGGAATGGACTTGAAGAAATTGAAGGAATCTGTCAGGTATCTATAGAAAACGCCATTAATTCCCATGATGCAGAATGGTTCTGGAGAAACTATGCCTCATCTATAACGATAGACATTGGTCATCTGGAAGCAGCAGGGATAAATTCTTCTAAGGTCATTAAAGATTTCCCATCAGATCTGCTTGATAGGATCGAATACATCCACCTCCACAGAAACAACGGCTTCCGTGCAGGACTTACAGACCACTGGCCGATAACGAGGAAATGCAATGAAGTCAAAGCCCTCAGGGAACTATTAAATAGAACGTCCGACATAAAGGTGATCCTTGAAATAAATGAGACTGAGGAGATGGAAGAAAACTTGAGGATTCTGGGGGAGTTGACAGATTAATGGGCGGGCTTGCCCGCCTATCGTGGGATTCAAAAACATCT
>JACRGW010000012.1 GCA_016212195.1 Nitrospirota bacterium | reverse complement strand
GGATGAAGCCCTTCCTCGAAAAAGGCAAAACATTGGCACTTGTAGGAATAACGCATATACGGGGAATCAGAGAGATGCTCCTCAAAGATGGGTATACCATAACTCAAAATATTCTATCTTGAATTAAGTTCAGGGATAGACAAATATAGATGATAGCTCCAGAGTTTTTGCATAACGCCCAAGCTCACCGGCGGCAATGGAGCGCAGCGGAATTGCCGTCCGGTGGAGCGCTTTCTTAGGCGCAAAGCTCTTTGTCGCAGGAACGATCAGTAACGCCGACCGCCACCCGGCCGTCCTCTACCTCCCCCTCTTTCTTCGCGGGGACGAGCCTCATTTACGTTGAGAGTTTTGCCCTTTAACTCTTTTCCATTCATACCGTCGATCGCCGACCGTGCTTCAGACGCAGAAGACATCTCAACAAACCCGAATCCTCTTGACTCTTCCGTGAACTTGTCTTTTACGACAGTGGCAGATTCGACGCTTCCGAATGACTCGAAGGCCTGACGCAAATCTTCATCTGTGACTTCGCGAGACAAATTGCCTACAAAAATTTTCATTCTATCCTCCTCTCTTTTGATTGTGTATTGTATAACTGCCTAATGATATTATTAGATAGTTTCTTGATATATACCAAATATAAAAACAATTAACAAGCTTTAAGGCTCTACCTCTATCACGGCATTAATAAATCATCAATAATTTTCCCTTGTTCACCTATCCAGTACTTCTCTCACTTTTTTTAATAGGTTTTTAGGCGAAACAGGCTTCAAGATAAAGTCCATCCCTTCTTCAATGACGCCCTTCTTCTGGATAATGTCAGCAGTATAGCCACTTGCAAAAATGGTTTTGATATCTGGTCTTATCTTTTTTATCTCCTCATAGACCTCTTTGCCATTCTTCTTTGGCATTATCACATCAAGTATTGCAAGCTCAATTTCATCTTTATTCTGAATGAACTTCTCTATCGCATCCTCTCCGTCAACTGCATCTATGACCTTATAACCAAATTCATTAAGTACTGTCTTTATAAGCGTTCGTAACGCCTTATCATCCTCGGCTATAAGTACCATTTCACTCCCCCCTGCTGGTAAAGAGATAGCTGATGGTTCCGTCTCCTCTTCAACCTTTGATTTTATTATTGGCAGATACATTTTAAATGTCGTACCCTTACCTGGTTCGCTATAGACATATATATAGCCATCATGCTGCTTTATTATACCGTAGACTACCGCAAGGCCAAGTCCGGTGCCTTTCCCGATATCCTTGGTAGTAAAAAAGGGCTCAAATATCCTTTCCTTTGTATCTTTATCGATGCCTGTGCCTGTATCTGTAACAAAGATCCCGGCAAAACCTTCCTCGATTTCAGTTCTTTGATCTTTTAGATTAGAGACTATCCTTTTTTCACTAAAAGTTCTTATATCTAAATCTTTGATCCTATGTATCTCAATAGTCAGAATCCCTCCATCTGGCATAGCATCCTTTGCATTGGTTGCAAGGTTTACTAAAACCTGCTCTATCTGACTTCTATCTGCCATTACAGTCAAATCCTTGCCTGTAATTACAGTCCTCAGTTCAATATCCTCACTTATTACCTTCATTAAAAGCCCTTCTGTCTTCCTTATAATATCGTTTAAACTCACAGGTTTTAGCATAGTTGCCTGCTTCCTGCTATATGTGAGCAGACCCTGTGTAAGATTGGCCGCCCTCTCAGATGAAGCGAGTATCTGTTCCACATTATGCCTCAAAGGGTCACCTTCCCTCATTTTCATCAGCAACATATCCCCGTAACCTACTATTGTGGTAAGGATATTGTTAAACTCATGGGCTATGCCTCCTGCAAGCTGTCCGATAGCCTGCATCTTCTGGGCATGGCGAAGCTGTTCCTCGAGCTTTCTTCGCTCAGTAACGTCTCTAAAGATCCCCCTTGTTGAAACAAACTTACCATCCTTTATGTATACATCAACATTTCCTTCGACAAATATTTCGTTACCATTTTTTGATACAAAAACTGCCTCTATGTTTTGAACTGCATAACCGTCAATAACCTTTTTAAAGGCCTCCATACAATGCGGGATTGTGTCTCTTTTTATTATATCTGTCAGAACAAGATTCCTTATCTCCTCATCTGAATATCCCAGAACATCCTTCCATTTTTTATTTACAAAAAGAAATCTCATATCCGCATCAACAGACTGAATAAGGTCATTGGCACTTTCGATTAAATCCCTGTATTTTTCTTCAGATTCCTTTAATGATTTTTCTATTCTCTTACGCTCTGTGATATCTCTCGTAATGCTCACGTATCCTATATGGTTCCCGCTTTTGTCATTCAATATAGTAAGGGTCATCTCTGAAGGAAATCTTCGTCCGAACTTTGCAATCCTTACGGTCTCCACAGTCTCCACGAACCCCTCTATAATAACCTTCTTGAATCTCTCACGGCATGCCTCTAATGCCTCCTCCGGGACTAACATAGACCATGACCTTCCTACAACTTCTTCTGCAGAGTATCCAAATATCCTCTCTGCACCACGGCTCCATGAAACTATTTTTGTATCCAGGTCAAGGCCTACTATGGCGTCAGAGGCGTTCTCTGTAATGTTTGCGAGGAATGCCCTTTCTTCTTCAGTCTTCTTACGCTCCGTAATGTCCCATAGTACAGCAACTCTCATTCTGCGACCATGGTAGGTGATAGATTTACCAATTACTTCTACTATAATAGTTGTTCCATCTTTTTTTAAGCCAATAGCCTCGTAGGGTTTCTCATATTCTGTGATAACTTTCTCTAAAACTATTTCACGAAATTCCGGTGCAACGAATTCCTGTGTATTTTTCCCGATAACCTCTGATAGTTCATATCCAAACATCATTGCATAGGACTGATTAGCATCCACAATTATTCCTTTTTCATGAATAACTATCCCTTCTATAGCAAAATCAGATAATTTCCTAAATCTCTCTTCGCTTTCCTGCAAAAACTTCTCTGCCTCTTTACGCTCGGTGATGTCACGTATTATTGTGATTCTCACCGGGCGATCTTGATACTGCATATTTTTACCGATGATCTCAGCAATAAAGGTTGTCCCATCCTTTCTCAGGCCTACGGCATTATAAGGTTCATCATATCCTGAGAGGATATTCTGTGATACCAAGTCACGTGATTCTGGCGCTGCGAGTTCAAGGGCATTTCTTCCTATAACCTCTGACAGTTCATATCCAAACATTCTTGCAAAGGACCTGTTTACAAGCAGGATTTTCCCCTCTTCATGAATAGCAATCCCTTCCGTAGTAGAATCGGATAATATCCTGAACTTCTCCTCTGCTAAACGGATGGAACGGAAGTACTTCCCTATGCGCAGGACTCCAAAGAGCATTAAAATGGAGACTACCAGGGCGATCAGTTCAGGTATAGTAAATGTTATTTCCTTACCAGCACTAAGTAAGGAAATAAAAGTGACAATGCGACGTGATGCCATCAATACCATTGCAAGGGCAATCAGAATCCAGGCAAGTTTCCTTCCTGTTGTGCGAATGAGAAGAAGGGCAACCACAGCTGCTGTCAATTGTAATCCGATAGACAGCAGAAATATAATGATAGGAATCACGGAAAAACCCTATTCAACATTTTTAAATAATTGAAACTAAAAATAAATTAATGATATCACGCTGTAATTTTATGTCAAGCCAAAACTATAATTCATAATATGGTAGAAAGATCAACAAGACATTTGTCCCCATATTATTGTAATTTCCCCTTGACTTTTTCACATTACAAGTATATAGATTTTATAGATCGAGGAGATAGGATAAATGGAACGGAAGGATTCTTATTGTCCAAACAGGGACTGCAAGGATTACAGGAAAAAGGGTCTTGGGAATATTGTCCTTTACGATCTCTACGGTAAACGTGGAAGAAAATTACTCAGATGTAAGACCTGTAACCGCCGTTTTTCTGAAAGAAAGGGGAGTATCTTCTTTGGACTCCATACCGATGAAAAGACCATAGGGAAGACACTGAGGTGTCTATCCGAGGGGAAAAGTATAAGGGCTACTGCAAGTATTATTGGGATTGACAAGGACACGGTTTACAGGATCTTCGATAGGGCAAGGAATCATTACGAAAGGATCCTGAGTAATCTATTAACAGACCTCCAGATGGAAGAGGTAGAGATCGAAAACCTCTGGTCGTCCTTCCTCAAAAGGAGAAAGAAAAGGGTTAAAAAGTCTGAGATTTCTCTGATATCTAATATTGAGACAAACCAGGTCGCTATAGATATGGCGGAATAAGAAGCGGTTCTAAGAGATTGTTCTTAAATCTATGTGGAATCCTGAGAGGTGAAGATGGGTAAGATAAGGGTTGGGATTGTAGGAATCGGTAATTGTGCAAGCTCTCTTATTCAGGGTCTCGGATATTATAGTTCGCTAAATAAAGAGGATAAGAGTAAAGACCTTGGTCTTATGCATTTTGACCTTGGTGGTTATAAACCCGAGGATATAGATGTTGTATCTGCCTTCGATATTGACAAAAGGAAAGTTGGAAGACCTCTTCATGAGGCAATATTCGCAAAACCCAATTGTACCAAGGTCTTTTATAAGAATTTTAATAACTCCAGTATAAAGGTCTCAATGGGAGAAGTCCTTGATGGTGTATCAGAGCATATGCTCGAATATCCCGAGGACAATCGGTTCGTTATTTCCAATGATAGACCCTCGGATATAGAGAAGGTATTAAGAGACACTGATACAGAGATGCTCATAAATTACCTGCCTGTTGGATCAGAAAATGCTACAGCCTTTTATACAGAAGCCTGCCTTAATACAGGCGTGAGTCTTATTAACTGCATCCCTGTATTTATAGCATCTACTGACAACTGGGTCAGGAGGTTCGAAGAAAGAAAAATTCCGATAGTTGGTGATGACATCAAGTCCCAGATAGGTGCAACGATTATCCACAGGGCACTCACAAAACTCTTCGTAGACCGTGGTGTAAAGATAGACAGAACCTATCAGCTAAATTTTGGAGGCAATACAGACTTTCTGAATATGCTCAATCACAGCCGCTTAAAATCGAAGAAGATTTCAAAGACTGAGGCGGTACAGTCCCAGATGGAAAATCCCCTTGATATTGAAAATATCCATATAGGCCCATCAGATTATATCCCCTGGCAGAAGGATAATAAGGTCTGCTATCTCAGGATTGAGGGAAGGGGTTTCTCCGGGATACCACTCAATCTTGAGATAAGGCTGTCTGTGGAGGATTCCCCGAATAGTGCTGGAATCGTTATCGATGCAATCAGGTGTTGCAAACTGGCAAGGGATAGATCAATTGGAGGAGTCCTGACCTCTGTCTCCGCCTATTTTATGAAACACCCCCTTATCCAGATGCCTGATAATGACGCAAGTCATATGGTTGAAGAATTTATTCAGGGGAAAAGAGAAAGATAAAAAATACTTGATTACACAGATTACAAAAGCAGATTTCACAGATTAAATATCATTTTTCAAATCTGTGTAATCCTATTAAAATCGGCGTAATCTGAGGATTCTTGATGATAAGTGCCAGATTAGGTCATATGTTAGACAAACACCTTACCCCTCTCGCCCAGCATATAACCCTTACGGGTATTACCCCAAATTTCCTTACCATTACAGGATTTATTGTAAGTATTGGTGCATCGGCATCTTTTATTTTAAAGATGCCGAAACTGGCAGGCATCTTAATCCTCCTATCAGGGGGTTTTGACCTTTTAGACGGAGTTGTAGCACGGACTTCTGGAAAGGTAACGGCATTCGGGGCATTTCTTGACTCTCTCCTTGACAGGTATTCTGATGCAATGCTCTTTCTCGGTATAGGGATATACCTGATTGATAATTCTTTCAATGTCCTTCTTACCGCTCTTGTTTTTACCGGTACATTTCTTATTAGCTATGTGAGGGCAAGGGCAGAAAGTCTCGGTCTCACATGCAATGTTGGTATTATGGAAAGACCTGAGAGGATAATCCTTCTTGCCCTTGGTGGTATCTTCAATATCCTTGTCCCTGTTTTATGGATTCTCCTGATATTCACTCATTTTACTGTTCTCCAGAGGATTTACCACACATGGCTTATAACCCGCAGGGAAAAGGTTAAGAAGGATATGTAGGGGCGATCTTCACCCTATTGATGGTCAGGCAAGCCTGCCCTACGAAAGGGATGCGATTAAGAAGATTCAATATTAAGAAGGAGGGTGAATATGAAAGAAGAAATAAAAGGTGAAGGTTTTACCATTATTGATAAAAGGCAGCGTACCGAAGACCAATCTGAAGAATCATCTGACAAGGCATCAGAAAAGGCAGCAGTTAAAGATAAGGTTGAAGGAACATTACCACAGGTAGATTTTTCATCATTTATCTTCTCCTTGAGCACCTCTGCCCTGATCCATTTCGGAGCTATACCAGACCCAATAACAAAAAAGACAGAAAAAAACATAGTAATGGCAAGGCAGACCATTGACCTTTTAGGAATTCTGAAGGACAAGACCAAAGGAAACCTTACAAAAGAGGAGGAGGAACTCCTCACTAATATCCTCTACGACCTCAGGATGATATATGTGAAAGAAAGTAAGTGAAAAATAATTACCCGATAATCTCTTTCATGTCTGAATTTTCTTTTAAAAATTATTGACTTTTGGGATTGTTCTGATAAAATGTGTACTAAATTAAGACTTTAAGATTTTTTTTAAAAAGTTGGATAGAAACAAGGAAATCATGCTATCCCCTGATATATCAAAGCTCGCTGAAAAACTCGCAAGGGACCCCTCTTCAAAGCTTTTTATTCCCCTTGCAGAGGAATACAGAAGGAGTGGTATGTTAGATGAGGCGATTCAGGTACTGTCAGATTGTCTTAAAGCAAATCCTAATTATATGACCGCAAGGGTCTCTCTTGGTAAAATGCTTCTCGAAAAAGGTAATATCCGGGAGGCACAGATTGAGTTTGAAAAGGTAGTTCAGGCTGTACCAGATAACCTCTTTGCCCATAAAAAACTTGCTGAGATCTACCAGAATATAGGTGACATGGAAAATCTTTTGAAGGAATATAAGATAATAATTTCCCTCAGCCCCAAGGATAAAGAGGTAAGGAAGGCGATTGATGATTTAGAAGGCAACCCTGTGCTGAGTCCTGCCGCTAAGGATGGAACCTACGGAGAAATGAAAGAGATAGTTTATGGGACTTCAAAAGATGCGATAGATACTGAGGGATTAGGTGAAGAAACTCCTCCGAAGATGACACCCGTAGTCGAAACTACTCATACAGTGGAGATAGATAAATCTGAGGATGCAACTAAAAAGTCTTTAATAGAAGAACTTGCTACTGAAACTATGGCAGAAATCTATATAAAACAGGGCCTTTACGAAAAGGCGGATGAGATATACCAGCAGATACTCAGTTCAGAACCAGAAAATATGATTATCCGTCAGAAAAGTGCAGAACTTGTATCCTTAATGAAACTCGTAAAAGGTGAAGAGTCTTAATATTACAGTCAAGACAACTTAACTTGATAAATAGCCTTAATTTTTAGTATAATAGAATGAAATTTTTAGAAAAACTGCTATAGGCAGTTTTTCTATATTTATGGGGGGATATGAAGAAGATATTAGTCATCCATGGTCCTAATCTTAATATGTTGGGGGTGAGGGAGCCTGAACTTTATGGTGGTTTTACCTTAGGAGAAATAAACGAAAAGATAAAAGGGCTTGCGAGGGAAATAGGGGTGGAGGTGACCATAAAACAGTCAAACCATGAGGGTGAAATAGTCGAGATAATCCAGGGGGCTTTAGGTAATTATGGTGCAATCCTTATTAACCCTGCTGCATATACACATACAAGTATTGCACTCAGAGATGCTATTGCTTCCGTTGGAATCCCAACCATAGAAATCCATATAACAAATATACACAAAAGAGAGGATTTCAGGCAAAAATCCCTCCTTGCCCCTGTTGCAGCTGGTCAGATCTCTGGCTTCGGGGTTAATAGTTATCTCCTCGGTCTGAGGGCTGCCACCTACTTTTTAGAGTAATCCTTCTCTACGAGTCATCGGCCTTTACAGAATTGGATAAAAAAGCGAGAGACAGAACTAAAATCGTAATTGAGAAACTTATAAAGATGAATCTTGATGCCCTTTTAATCACAGATATTAAGAATATAAGATATCTGACTAATTTTACTGGATCTTCGGGATTTCTCCTTCTTACTGAGGAGAGGTCAACCTTTGTTACAGATTTCAGATACAAGACTCAGGCAGAAGAAGAGGTTATAGGCTTTGAATTAAGAATAGAGAATGAAAAGTTACCAGATGTGGCGGCAAGACTTATTGAAGAACTTGATTTAAGAAACCTTGGATTCGAGGCGCAGGCACTCTCTTTTGATTTTTACAGAAAGATATCTGAGAGATTAACCGGAATAGAGCTAAAACCAACTACCGATCTTATAGAAGGATTAAGGATATTAAAAGAAGAAAACGAGATCATATCCATCAGAAAGGCAATAGCTATGGCAGAAGAATCCTTTAATTCTATTCAGGAGTTTCTGAGACCAGGCATAATAGAAAAGGATATTGCGATAGCCCTTGAATATGAGTTGAGGAAAAGGGGGTCAGGTTCTATACCTTTCGATATAATTGTTGCCTCCGGAAAGAGAGCAGCCCTGCCCCATGCAGCCTCTTCTCAAAAGCCTTTAGAAGAAGGGGATCTTGTAATCGTTGACTGGGGAGCAGAGGCAGATGGCTACCATTCTGATATAAGCAGGACTTTTCTCCTTCGAGATAAAAATAGTTCTGAAAAAGAGAAAGTTTATAATGTAGTACTCAACGCACAGAGAGAGGCAATTGAGAATATAAGGCCAGGCATGACCTTTTCGGGACTTGATGCGGTTGCAAGGGATTTTATAAGGGATGCAGGTTATGGTGAATATTTTGGTCATAGTCTTGGTCACGGTATCGGACTTTCGGTTCATGAGACACCGCGTATATCATGGCAGGAGGAAGGATTTATAGAAGCAGGAATGGTCTTTACCGTAGAACCTGGAGTATACAAGCCAGACCTTGGAGGTATAAGGATAGAAGACATCGTTCTTGTTACGGATGGAGAGGCTGAAGTCCTTACCCATTTACCGAAGGATTTAGTAATTATATAAGAATGAGATAAAACCCTATTTTTAAGGTTAGCGGATTGATTTCGACAAGTGAATTCAGAAATGGTACTAAGATAGAGATTGAGGGAGAACCCTATGTGCTTCTTGAGTTTCTCCATGTGAAACCGGGGAAGGGTGGTGCCTTTGTCAGGACAAAACTTAAAAATCTAAGAACAGGTGGTGTGGTAGACCGCACATTCAGGTCAGGTGAAAAGGTAGATGAACCTGAATTGGAAGAAAAGGAGGTACAGTATCTATACACCACAGGAGAAGATTACTTCTTTATGGATACAAAGACCTACGAGCAGCTATCACTTAATGTATCACATCTCGGTGATAGTAAATATTTTCTTAAAGAGAATATGGTAATAAAGATCCTCTATCATGTCGAAAAACCCATAGGAATTGAACTCCCCATATTTGTAGAACTAAAAGTCGTTAAAACCTCGCCCGGTGTGAGGGGAGATACAGCGTCAGGAGGAAGCAAGCCAGCAATACTGGAAACAGGGGCTACGGTAAAGATACCCCTACATATTAATGAAGAAGATATCATAAAAATAGATACAAGGACCTCTGAGTATATAGAAAGGGTCAAATAAAAATAGGATTCAAGTATTCAAGGAATCAAGGAAATAGGAGAACATCTTTATGAATAAACAACCTGAATCCTTGAATCCTGAAACCCTAACTTAGGAGGAGGAATGAACCTGAAGGAGCTGAAAGATCTTATAGCCTTAATCCAGGGAACGGATATAAATGAACTGGAGATAGAGAGGGCAGGCAGCAGAGTAAAGATTAAGAGGAGAGAAGGCGTTGTCAAGAAAGAAGTAGAAATAGAAAAAGCGAAAATCGAGCCTTCCAAGAAAGAGGTGACCAAGGGGGTTGAGGAAATCCCTGAAAAGGAGCGGGTCATAACTGTTACCTCGCCAATAGTAGGTACATTTTACAGATCTTCCTCTCCAGAATCTAAGTCCCTTGTTGAAGAAGGTGATAGGGTTAAGAAAGGTCAGGTTCTCTGTATTATCGAGGCAATGAAACTGATGAATGAGATAGAATCAGAGGTAGATGGAAAGGTAGTCAAGATACTTATTGAGAATGGCCATCCAGTTGAGTATGGAGAGTCATTGTTTTTAATAGAGCAGGATTAATAAAAAGACTTTAGATTGCTTAGTCGTCCCGATAAACCTGTTCCAGACAGGTTCAGGAATCGGGACTCCTCGCAATGACAAAAAAGTATTGTTGCTCAGTTTGTCATTGCGAGCGGAGCGAATGCAATCTCTTATTTTGGACATTGATATCTTGAGATGTTTAAAAAAATATTAATAGCAAACCGCGGAGAGATTGCCCTGAGGATTATAAGGGCATGTAAGGAGTTGGGGATAAAGACTGTTGCAATACACTCGGATATCGATGAAAACTCTCTCCATGTAAGATTTGCTGATGAGTCCATCTGTGTTGGTCCCGCAGAAAGCAGCGGTAGCTACATGAATATCCCTGGCATCCTGAGTGCAGCAGAAATCACTAATTCTGAGGCTATCCATCCCGGGTATGGTTTCATATCAGAAAATGCAACCTTCGCTGAGGTCTGTGCAACATCAGGCATTACATTCATAGGTCCAACCCCTGAAAATATAAAACTGGCTGGTGATAAGGCAATGGCAAGACAGACAATGTTAAAGGCTGGCATCCCGATTCTTCCGGGAAGCGATGGTACAATAACCTCTGAACAACAGGCAATCAAAATAGCAAAAAAAATAAAGTACCCTATCATTATCAAGGCATCCGCCGGTGGAGGAGGAAGAGGATTAAGGGTCGTTACAGATGAATCAGAATTATCAAATGCCTTCATTATGGCACAAAGGGAGGCTATCGCAGCCTTTGGTAATGGTGAACTATATTTAGAGAAGTACATATCTGAACCAAAACATGTCGAAGTCCAGATCCTTGCAGACAGTATGGGAGAAATTATTTATCTTGGTGAGAGGGACTGCACAATTCAGAGGAGGCACCAGAAGCTCGTCGAGGAATCTCCATCTCCAGCTGTAGATGATAAATTGCGAAGAAGGTTGGGTGATGTAACAGTAAAGATTGCCAGGGCTATCAGATTCAGAAATGCTGGCACTGTAGAGTTTATCCTTGACAAGAATGGGATTTTCTACTTCATGGAGATGAATACACGGATACAGGTAGAACATCCGGTAACCGAGATGGTGACAGGAACAGACCTCATAAAAGAACAGATAAGAATAGCGGCAGGCCTTCCTCTTTCTTATAAACAATCAGATATCAAGATTCAAGGCCATAGCATCGAATGCAGAATTAATGCAGAAGACCCTGAGACCTTCATGCCTTCACCTGGCACAATAACAGCATATAATGTCCCTGGAGGTCCTGGGGTGAGAGTAGATACAGCTGTCTATTCAAACTATACTGTTTCTCCTCATTATGACTCCCTTATAGCGAAATTGATCGTTTATGGAAATGACAGAAAGGAAGCGTTAAGCAGGATGTCAAGGGCACTCGATGAGTATATAATAGAAGGCATAAAGACGACTATCCCTTTCTATAAAAAAATCCTCTTGGATCAAGATTTCATAAAGGGAGAATTTTATACCAACTTTTTAGAAAGGTTTAACAATAAAGAATGATACCTCTTATCTCAGGACTTTACCTGATTACTGACAGAAAAATCTCAGGGATAGACCATGAAGATATGGCAGTTATGGCATTAAAAGGAGGGGTCAGAACTATCCAGCTCAGGGAAAAGGAGATGACGGAAAATGAACTTTTGAGAGTTGCTTTGAAATTGAGGGGAGAAACGAGGAGGTGGAGCGCCAGACTTATTATTAACGACAATGTACATATAGCCAGGGACTCTGATGCCGATGGTGTTCATCTCGGTCAGGAAGACCTCCCGATAGAGGCTGCGAGAAAAATTCTCGGTTCTGCTAAAATAATCGGAGTCTCCACCCATAACATTAATGAGGCGGTCGAGGCACAATCCCGTGGAGCAGACTATATAGGGTTAGGTCCCATATTCCAGACAGAGACAAAAAATACACAACCTCCTTTAGGCACAGAACTAATCAGGGAGGTAAAGAGAAAGGTCAGTATACCTGTAGTCGCGATAGGAGGAATAAACCTTGATAACCTGCTTGAGGTTATAGAGGCTGGGGCAGACGCAGTCGCAGTAATCTCTTCTATAGTAGGGAGTGGTGATATAACCGAAACTGTCAGAAGATTTATTGAAGAAATAGAGGTAAGGGCACTGCGTGCCGCGTCCCTACCTGATACGGGACAGGGATAACAACATTAATGAGGTACTTCGAGATGAAAAAGTTTTTTTCTTTAATTCTTTTTTCACTTCTAACTTTTTACTTTTTACTTTTCACTGTTATCGGTTGTGCAAAAAAGGATGATGTTATCAAGTTAGGAGTTGCCGGCCCAATGACAGGAGATCAGGCAAAGATGGGAATGGACTTCAGGAATGGGGCTGAGCTCGCTGTAATAGAGTGGAATGAAAAAGGCGGGGTACTCGGTAAGAAGATCGCGATGGTTGTGAGTGATGACCAGCATGATCCAAAACAGGCTGTATCTGTTGCAAATAAAATGGTAAATGAGGGAACCGTCGGAGTAATAGGTCATTTCAACAGTAGCTGCTCCATTCCTGCATCTGAGGTCTATAACAGGGCCGGTATCCCGATGATAACCCCTGCATCAACAAATCCTCAGCTCACCGAAAGGGGTTTCGATAATATTTTCAGGGTATGCGGAAGGGATGACCAGCAGGGTGCAGTGGCAGCCGACTTCGTTATAAACAGACTGAGACTAAAGAAAATAGCCATACTTCACGATAAAACAACCTATGGTCAGGGACTTGCTAATGAATTCAAAAAAGCACTCGGAAATAAGGTTGGGGTCGTCCATTATGGAGGTATCATTCAGGGTGATAAAGATTTCAAGGCGGTGCTCACATTGGTAAAGGAGAAAAAACCTGAACTCATATTTTTTGGTGGAATATATCCTGAAGCAGGCCTGCTTGTAAAACAAGCAAAGGAACTTGGCATTAAAGCACCATTTATGAGCGGCGACGGCGTTATTGATCCAAAGTTCATAGAGATTGCAGGTCCCTCAGCTGAAGGCACCTACCTCACCTTCAGCCCAGATCCTGTAAAGATCCCTACGGCTAAGGTATTTCTTGATAGTTACCATAAGAAATACGGCGACCATGGCCCCTACTCCATCTATGCCTACGATGCAGCAAATATAATGCTCACCGCTATCAAAGACGTAAAATCTACTGAAGGAAAGAAGATAACAGAAAAGCTCCATACCCTCGAATTTAAAGGTGCACTCGGTACTATTAAATTTGATAAGAAAGGAGATGTAACTGTAGTCCCTTATGTCATCTGGATCACAAAAGGTGGAAAGTTTGAAGAGTATAAATAATATCTGATGCATGATACATGATTTTTTATCGGGCATCCTGCATCATGTATCTTTTTATTTCTCCCCTAATCCTTGACTCCTTCCAAAGCTTCTGTTAAATAATAGGGAATTGTGTTTCTTCAGCAACTGATAAATGGACTCACCCTCGGAGCGGTCTATGCCCTTATAGCACTCGGATATACAATGGTCTATGGTATCCTCCAGCTCATAAACTTCGCCCATGGAGAAGTATATATGCTGGGTGCATACCTCGGGATCATTATCCTCGGCTTTCTCACATCTATAGGGTTTACAGCCATATCCCTTCCACTCGCTATCATTATCACCTTAGTCATTTCCATGATCTTCTGTTCAGCCTATGGTATGACTATAGAGAAAATAGCCTACAAACCACTCAGAAATGCCCCGCGTCTCTCTCCCCTGATAAGCGCCATCGGTGTTTCGATATTCCTGCAGAATTTTGTGATGCTAAGTCAGGGCGCTACCGACAGGGTCTTCCCTCCCCTCTTGAATGCAGAAGGTCTCACTTTCCTTAATGCAAGAATAACATACCTCCAGATATTTATCTTAATAGCCTCCGTGCTCATGATGGTAGGGCTTCATCTCTTTATTATGAAGACAAAACTCGGTAAGGCTATGCGGGCTACGGCGCAGGACAGAAAGATGGCCTCTCTCTTGGGTATCGATATCGATCAGGTTATCTCGATAACCTTTATAATTGGTTCTGGTCTGGCTGCCGCAGCAGGTGTTATGGTAGCTATGTATTATGGACTTGTGAATTATTTCATAGGGTATGTCGCAGGAATAAAGGCATTCACAGCAGCTGTTCTCGGAGGAATAGGGAGTATACCAGGGGCTATGCTCGGTGGCATTATCCTCGGTCTGATGGAGGCATTAGGTGCGAGTTATATATCGAGTGAATATAAGGATGCCTTTGCCTTCGGCCTGCTTATTATAATCCTTATCCTGAAACCTGAAGGTCTCCTGGGGAGGCGGGTCGGAGATAGATCATAGTGATAAAGAAATTTATCAGAATACTCCTTTTATCTTTATGGTTCGGGGCTATTACCTTCCCCTTTACGGGTATCAGAAACGCCATACTACTTTCTATCTCTATCATGGCCTCACTTATATTATGGAACACACTGAGTAAGGGAATTATAAAAAGGGAAGGAATCGAAATTGTCTCTAAAAGGATTCAGACATTTAGCTCAAAGATACCCCGGCGAATTCTGGCATTATTTTTTATCTTCCTCTTCCTCATTTTACCATTGTTTATGAACAACTACTTTATCGATATTGCAAACCTGACAGGCATATACATAATCCTTGCACTGGGACTTAATGTGGTGGTCGGACTTGCCGGTTTACTCAATCTCGGCTTTGTCGCTTTCTATGCAATAGGGGCATATTCTTATGCTATATTATCCACCCAGGTAAATTTTTCTTTCTGGGCATCTCTTCCAATAGTAATCCTCCTTGTTGGCATCTCAGGAATCCTACTCGGGTTTCCTGCCCTAAGACTGAAGGGTGACTATCTTGCCATAGTAACACTTGGTTTCGGTGAAATGACCCGTCTTGTTCTCAACAACTGGGATAGCGTAACTAAAGGCCCAAACGGTATCCTCAATATAGCCCCTCCTGAAGTCGGTTCTATCGTTTTCAGAGAGCCTATACACTATTACTACCTTATCCTTATTTTTGTGATCCTGACAACCTTCGCTATCAAACGGATAAATAATTCAAAGATTGGAAGGGCATGGGTTGCAATAAGAGAGGATGAAGTGGCAGCAGAGGCAATGGGAATAGATACAGTAAGGATGAAACTCCTCTCATTCTCTTTCGGTGCAATCTGGGCTGGACTTGGAGGTGTCCTCTTTGCAGCAAAGATGAGGTTCGTATCGCCTGAGAGTTTCACATTTTTCGAATCCGTTATAATCCTCTGTATGGTCATCCTCGGAGGTATGGGTAGCATCGCAGGTGTTATTCTTGGTGCTATGATACTTGTACTTCTTCCTGAGGCACTCAGGGGTTTTGAACATTACAGAATGCTTGCCCTGGGAGCCGGATTGATTTTAATGATGGTCTTCAAACCTGAAGGTATTCTCGGAGGACCGAGAAGAAGGGCAGAATTAAGACCTGATGACGAGCGGATTTATATGCAGGAAATAGAGATAATATCAAAACCAAAATTCTAATAGAAATCAGCGATGATTCACTCCGTTCAGCATGACAGTCCATACGTTGTCATTCTGAGCGAAGCGAAGAATCTTACTTTTGGTTTTATTTATGATTTATTAATAGGAGATATCGTTGTCCTTTTTAGAGATTCAAGGCTTATCAAAAGTATTCGGTGGTCTGAGGGCCCTCGAAGATGTTAATCTGAGAGTTGAAGAAGGGTTTATTTTGAGCATTATAGGCCCTAACGGTGCAGGCAAGACAACCCTCTTTAACTGTATAACAGGAATACACTATCCCGAAAAGGGGAACATACTCTTCAGGGGAGAAAACCTTACAGGACTCAGACCTAACCAGATAGCTAAAAAGGGAATAGCAAGGACATTCCAGAATATCAGATTATTTGCCGAGATGACTGCCGTCGAGAATGTAATGATCGGCGGTCACAGCCATTCAAAGACAGGAATTCTTGATGCCTTATTAAGAAGTAGTTCCTTTTCTGAAGATGAAAGATCGCTGTTTAGCAATAGCATCGAGATCTTAAAATCCATAGGAATCTCCCACCATGCCCTCACCTGGGCAAAGAACCTTCCCTATGGGGATCAGAGGAGGTTGGAACTTGCGAGGGCGCTCGCCCTCGAGCCAAAATTAATCCTCCTCGATGAGCCAACTGCAGGAATGAACCTTTACGAGACAAAGGATATGATGGATCTGATTTTGAAGATAAAGGAAAAGGGGATTACGATAGTCCTTATCGAGCATGATATGAAGGTTGTGATGGGGATATCCGACTGGATTATCGTGCTTGACCACGGAGTAAAGATAGCCGAAGGCTTACCCTCGGAGATTCAGAAAGACACAAAGGTAATCGAGGCGTATCTCGGGAAGGAGATACACTATTAAATCCTATTTTTGTCACCCTGAACTCGTTTCAGGGTCTCATATGAAACAAGAGATTCTGAAACAAGTTCAGAATGACATTTAATCCTGCATGCTTATATTAGAAAACATCCATGCCTCCTATGGACCTATCGAAGCCCTTAAGGGAATAAATATAGAGATCAAGGAAAAGGAGATTGTCTGTCTCATAGGTGGAAACGGCGCAGGGAAAAGCACCACCCTTATGACAATATCAGGGATAAACAGACCGAAGAGGGGGCGGATACTTTTTGAAGGGAAAGAGATACATAACATACCTCCTCATAGGATCGTGCAAATAGGAATAAGTCAGGTACCTGAAGGCAGAAGGATACTTCCGAAACTTACAGTCAGAGAGAACCTTGAGATGGGTGCATTCACAAGGGGAAAAAAGGAGACCGAAAGGGTTCTCCCATGGATATACGAGATATTCCCTGTCCTGAAGGAACGGGAGAAACAAGCAGGGGGAACCCTCAGCGGCGGTGAGCAACAGATGCTTGCTATTGCGAGGGCACTCATGGCTAAACCGAAACTCCTCCTTTTAGATGAGCCGTCTCTCGGACTCGCGCCAATCATTGCAGGAAAGATCTTTAAGATAATAAGAGAGATAAATGATAAGGGTGTGACTGTTCTTCTTGTAGAGCAGAACGCAAAGGCTGCACTTAAGCTCTCTCACAGAGGATATGTTATGGAGACAGGAAGGATAGTAATGGAAGACAGTGCAGAATCCCTTCTCAATGATCCAGAGGTAAGGAAGGCCTACTTAGGGGAATAGTTAATCATCTCTAAAAGACTGCCTCTCTAATCGTTTTACCACGAAGCACCTTTATAATCACAATTATAGGAACAACCCAGACTACTATAACTATTATACCCATTAACATCCCGATGATATTAATTATCTTTGTCTGACGGCGAGTACCTTCTGCAACCGGCAGGTCTGGTGTCATACTCGCCCATGATGCAACCCAGAATATCCCGAAACCGACTGAAAATATCAAGCTTATCCAGCAAATTACTTCCAGCGCAGTCCTTGCCCATGCCCTGAGTCTCAGAAATTGAATACCTGCTATCAGCATAAAAATTGCCAGGACTATTTGTAGAAATGACAGAAGACCGAAGTTCTGAAAAATAACTGACATGATTTTGATCGGTTCAGGTGCATTCTCAGGCACAGGAGGTACACCTCCTGCCTGCTGCATAACATTATAAACTATCAACCCCACAATACCACCAAAGATCATGAGGATAGAAAATATGATGAATATCCATCCTATTACTGTAACTGAGGCTGGTCTCTTCTGGTCTGATGTCTCTATCTTTTCCACCTCCCAATTTTTAGATTAAATCACACTCTTCATACATCGTCAAGGGAATAATATTTATTTTTTCATCCTGATAGAATCATCTCTCTTAGTTCCATAGCATTTACAATCGCCTTATTCCCGTGGCAGTTGTTGAACATTGCATAGACTATCTTTGCAAGTCCCGAGAGTTTTTTTATTTTATCCACCCATTCCTTGAGCTCATCTTTGCTGTACAGATAACTATATCTCTCAACAGTAGGTATCCCCTTCTTAAACCAGTTCTCCTTATTCCTTCCGTGGAATCTTATATAGGCGATATTTGATGTTGCCTCTGCCATGGGTGGAGGGGATGTAGGAAATTGAGGTTCATCAACCGATATATAAGTAAGATTATTCTCTCTAAGGAATTTCATTGTTTGATCCTTTGTCCTTCCGACAAGCCAGCTTATATGTCTGAACTCTATTGCCAACTTTTCATCGGGAAGATATTCCCTGCATTTAAGGATATAATCGTAGTTCTTCTTCATCGGAAGAAACCATGGCGGGAACTGAAACACAAGGACTCCGAGTTTTCCGGCGTCCTTGATAGGTCTGAGCGCGCTCCCGAACATCCTGAAGCATAGACTCAATGCCTCTTCATCGTTGATCCTTATCCATCTATCCTCGAAAGAATCTTTTGGCAGGATATCCCTTACAGGAAGAGGTATCCTCCTTGTATCAACAGGATGACCTGTGAGTGCTGAGTATGCCTTTATGTGGAAGGTAAAATTTTCAGGTGTCCTCTCCGCCCAGAGTCCGGCAACCTTCTCTGAGGGTATGGCATAATATGTGGAATCCACCTCGACTGTATCAAAATGCTCGGTATAGTATTTAAGCCTTCCTTCAGGGGTATTTATGCCTTTTTGATAGAACCCGCTCCTTATAAGTGTCGGGTCTGTCCATGAGCATGTTCCGAGTCTGACGGTCATCTCCATGATTATACCCCCTTGACAAACCGATTAAAATAGTATACATTTGTTAATATAAAAGAACCCCCTCACCCCCACCTTCTCCTCTACGGAGCCATGGCCGCCAGGGGAGAGGGAAGTTGGTTGCTATCTCTCCCACCTCTTGTCTCCCCTCCCTTGATGGGAGGGGATGGAGGGGAGGGTGAAAGGAATTATGGAAGAATTGACTGAAAGACAAAAGAAGATACTCGACTTCCTCAAGACTTATGTAAGAGACAATGGCTATCCACCAACAATGAGGGAGATAGGGGAGCATTTTGGCTTTACATGGCTCGGAGCAAGGGGGCATCTCAGGGCACTCGAGAAAAAGAGTTTTATAAAGATCAATCCCTTCAAGGCAAGGGGGCTGGAGGTTACAGGGTTTAAGCATAAAGAGGGTTTAGAACTCCCTGTTGCAGGTAAAGTCAGGGCAGGGAAACCCATCCTTGCGATTGAAGATATAGAGGAACATATACTCATAGATAAATCCCTTTTCAAAGTCCATGATGCCTTTGGTTTGAGGATAACAGGGGACAGCATGACAGAGGCAGGAATATTTGACGGAGATTATGTGGTTGTAAAACCACAGAAGGTGGTCTCAAGCGGGGATATTGCGGTCGTTCTCATCGGTGACGAAGTTACGGTGAAGAAGGTATCCATCGGTAAAACCACAATCACCCTTATCCCCGCCAATAAAGACCTTAAACCGGTTAGATATAAGCCTGATGATACAAGCATCATAGGCAAGGTAATAGGTGTCATAAGGAGGCTCTGATGTATATAGGTGAGACGATAAGTGTCATGGCCTCCTTCGGGCTACCTTATAAGATAAGACCGGTCAGGTTCAGATGGTTGGGAAGGCTCCTTCCGGTCACGGATATTACCTATTCATGGAAGACAAGGGACGGGGAGAATATCATATATCATTTCTCCGTCTCTGACGGAAAGACCCTTTATGAACTCAGTTTCAATACCAGATCACTTTTATGGAGACTTGAAAATCTTGCCGATGACTCGTCTACGACCCATGGGTAGAGAGACATAAATTCCTTGACGGAGAGAGAAGGGTTTGATACCATTTTATCGCATTAGGGGAAACAATGGGGTAACGGTCACATGGGATAGGTGTGGATAGACGACTCTGGCGTCTATCATCTCAAAATTGAACAAAAAGCGACATTGTCGCTTGTGAACAAGTTAGTTGCAATTGCGGGCATGAAAGGAGGTTATTTAAAATGCACAAAAAGTTGGCGAGTATTTTAGTTCTCATGGGGCTGTTGGCTATAATTAGCGGATGTGCCACAATGAGTGATGTAGTGAGGGCAAAAGATGAAGGAACAGCGAAGGTTTATCCTGTGAATGCTGACCAAGCATGGGAGATTGCAAAAACAGTTTTTCGTTGGGAGGGTGCAGATGCCATTGAGGAGCATAAGTCTGAAGGGTATATGCTTACTAGTAGTGGAATGAACCTTGTTTCTATGGGAGCCGCTATGGGGGCATGGATCGATCCTGTTGATAAGAATAATACTCGGGTTACAGTTGTTACGAAAAGAAGAATCGCAACAAACATAGCAACGACATTGACAGAGGCTACTTTTCATAAGCGGTTTGCACAAGCAGTTGATATTATAAAAAGTGGTAAGCGTCTTTCTTCTACACCACCAGAATAAAAGCAGAGAATTTATGAATACCCGCAACTGCAACTAACAGCAGGCTAAAATGAACAGATTAAAAGGCAAATGCTACACACTTCTTTTAGCCTGCTGCCCGTTAGCGTAAATTGTGGGTAAAGGAAGGAGGAATTAATATGGTTGAAAATCTTTACACTGAGTTAAGAAAGCTCAGTCCAAGAGTAACAGGTGGTCTTGTTCGGATGAGAGAGGAAACATTCAAAGATAGCGTAGTGCCTGCTAAATATAAAATTCTTGCAGCCCTCGCAATAGTTGTTGTTACGAAATGTGAACCATGTGTAAAGGCATATACCAAAATGGCTTACCAAATTGGGGTAACACAAGAGGAATTATTGGAATTTCTTAATGTTGCAATGACAGAGGGGGGCTGTCCTGGAGAGCAATGGGCATTGAAAGCATTTCAGGTTTACAAAGAATTACAGCAAGGCAAACAGATTGAGGAAGATGTTTGTTGTAAGGTTGAAGAAAATTAAAGCATATGCCCGCAACGACAGATAACAGCGGCACAAACGGAGAATTTATAAACCTTATGGCTTCGTCTGTACCGCAGACATCAAATAAGAATTATCTTAAATAATACCCAAATTTTTATGTCCAGGATAACACTCTGCGTAGATATGGATGCCTTCTTTGCCTCTGTAGAGCAGAAAACGAAGCCCTATCTTAAAGGAAAACCGATAGCGGTCATTGGCTCTGCCATGCACCATATGGTACATGGCTCTGCAAAGAGGACTGTAATAACTACAGCATCTTATGAGGCTAGGGCCTATGGCGTAAAGACAGGCATGAACATCTATGAAGGGAAGAAGGTATGCCCGCAGTTAATACTCGTGATCGGAGATAATGAAAAATATGCCTATACATGCATGGAACTTGAAAGGATATACCTCACCTTTACACCTGATGTAGAGGTATACTCCATCGATGAGGCATTCCTCGATATAACAGCATCCTACCACCTCTTCGGAAGCCCTGAGACAGTCGGAATGGCGATAAAGAAGGCAGTAAAGGACAGGTTCGGTATAACCTGCACCATAGGTATAGGCCCGAATAAGCTGATAGCAAAACTTGCAAGCGATATCCAGAAACCTGATGGGCTAAAATGGATTAAACCCGAAGATGTAAGAGACACCATCGAAGACCTACCTATAAAAGAATTATGGGGCATAGGGCAGAAGATATCTGCTATACTCGGTACGATGGGCATAAAGACATGCGGTGAATTAGGACGAATTCCCTTGAGTGTCCTTAGAAATAGATTCGGTATCATTGGAATAAGGCTCAAAGCGATGGGCTTAGGACTTGACGACTCCCCTGTTACCAGAGAGCCTGAAGATGCCAAATCCATAGGTCACAGCATGACACTTCCAAAGGATATATGGGATAGAAGAGAAATAGATGCCTACCTCCTCAGGCTCTCAGAGATGGTTGGAAGAAGGGCAAGAAAAAACGGATTTATCGGAAAGGTTATATCCCTCGTCATAAGATACCCAGACTTCGAGACATTTTCGAAACAAAAAACTCTTAAAGACTTTACCAATGACACCCATGTTATCTACCTGAGTGCGATGGATATAATAAACAGTATAAGACTAAGGGACAAGATAAGACTCCTCGGCGTATCTCTATCTACTCTGACCAGAGACCCTCTACAGCTTTCATTATTTAAAGAGTCGAGAAGAAGGAAATCACTCCTTCAGACAATGGACAGGATAAATGACAGGTACGGGGATTTTACACTTACATGGGGGTCGTATAAAATACAGGAGGATAACAGTGGCGTGATCTCCCCTGCCTGGAGGCCTTCAGGGGTGAGGTGTGTTAATGTTAAGTGATATAAATTTTTAAACACCCCCCTCACCCTAACCCTCTCCCGCAAGGGGAGAGGGAATTGTTGGATTATTCTCCCACAAGTGAAGAGGAAATTATCAATTACTCTCCTCCCTTGATGGGAGGGGATGGAGGGGAGGGTGAAGAAGAGGAAGACTATATATGTCAAATATCAAAGAACTCCAAAAAGACCATAAACTCAAAAAGAAAGAAATAAAAAACCGCCTCAGGGAATTCCAAGAGACATGGGAAAAAGGAGACGAGGCTATATTTAAAGAACTCTGCTTCTGCATACTCACTGCGAACGCAAGCGCCCAGATGGGGATTAACTGTATCAATAACCTCGGAGACCTTCTTCTTAAAGGGAGTATAAAGGATATGAAAGATCTTCGTTGTGGTGGCCATCGTTTTCCAAATAAGAGATCAGAATTTATAATTCATACCCGTGAGTATATAAATAGGGCGTTAGGCTTTAGGCTCAAGGAAAAGATAGAATTCCTTAAAGACTTCTATGAAAGGCGGGATTTCTTCGCAAAGAATCCCGGCATAAAAGGACTCGGATACAAAGAGGCAAGCCACTTCTTAAGGAACATCGGATTCAGGGGATATGCCATCCTTGATAAACATATCCTCAGATCCCTCCATGAATTTGGCGTAATTAAAGATATCGAAAAACCAAATACAAAAAAGAAATATATGGATATAGAAAATAAAATGAAGTCCTTCTCAAATAAGATCAACATAGATATGGATGAGCTCGACCTCCTCCTCTGGAGCAGAAAGACAGGGAAGATACTTAAGTGAACCTTTGTAGTAAGATAGGAATTATTTAAATTTTAAACGTTTTGAATACCCCTGTTTGTCATTCTCGCGAAAGCGGGAATCCAGACAGTGTTACTTAGGGAATAGTGATAAGGAACTGGATTCCTGATTCCACAGGAATGACTACTTCAACTATATTCAGACAAATATTTCACATGTGCTTAAATTAAGTACTATCAATAAAATACTGAACCTTGACAGTCCATGAATACCCTGATATATTCCTTTCATGGAATAAAGGTGATTATTGGGAAGTAATAACAAATAATGATCAATAGAATTGTCTCATTGTAAGCACAAAAAGCCTTAGAAAGATCAGGAATCCGCTGGACAGTATAAGCATCGAGAAAGGTGGTGGTAAGTGACAAAGAAAGTCAGGCAACAGGGTATTTTAGCTTATCAGTCAGAATCAGGATAAACGAAACAGGTTCGTCTATACCCCCAATTTTGAGGGGATAAACGAACTTATTTCGCTTGTAAACAAGTTAGCTGCCATTTGCGTTCAGAGATTCATTGGCCACAATAAGGATTATTGATGCAGAAGAGATTCCTCATTCTTTGTACAGAAAACTCAGCCCGAAGTCAGATGGCAGAGGGCTTGCTCAGATCGTTTGACCCCAACTTGCAGGTCTTCTCGGCAGGTACGAATCCGTCGGACAAGGTAAATCCATTTGCCGTGCAGGTAATGAAGGAAATTGGCATTGATATCTTAAGGCAATATCCCAAGAGTGTCAAACAATTCATCGAGCAACCTTTTGACTATGTGATCACAGTGTGCGATAATGCAAAGGAGACTTGTCCGGTTTTTATCGGTCAAGTCAAACACAGGTTCCATCTCGGTTTTGAAGACCCTGCCGCAGTGCGAGGAACTGATGCTGAAGTTTCTCAGGTTTTCAGACGCATCCGAGATGAAATCAGGAGGGTCTTTCACAATTTCTACTCCCAAACATTGACACATGAATAACACAATGCGAACTACAACGAAGCAACTCTCATTCATTGATAGATACCTAACACTTTGGATTTTTCTCACAATGTCCGCTGGTGTCTTGCTTGGCTACCTCTTTCCATCGATAGCCACGTTCTGGGATACCTTCAAATCGGGAACAACAAATATCCCCATTGCAATCGGTTTGATTCTTATGATGTATCCGCCGTTGGCAAAGGTTCGCTATGAAGAATTACCTACAGTTTTCAAAAACGTGCGATTGCTCGTTTTATCCCTCGTTCAAAACTGGATCGTTGGTCCCGTCGTTATGTTTGCACTGGCAATAGTCCTCTTACCTGACAAGCCGCAAATGATGGTCGGCGTGATTTTGGTGGGACTTGCAAGGTGCATTGCGATGGTTCTGGTCTGGAACGATCTTGCCAAAGGCGATGCTGAACTTGCGGCAGGTCTCGTTGCATTCAATGCTCTATTCCAAGTTCTCCTTTACTCCGTCTATGCTTACTTTTTCATCACGATCCTACCACCCCTTTTCGGCTTGAACGGCGCAATCGTTGAAGTTTCCATTACTGAAATTGCGTCAACTGTTTTGATCTACCTCGGTATTCCCTTTGCTGCAGGCATCATAACTCGGCTCATCTTAGTCAAGCTGAAAAGTAAGTATTGGTATCATCGGGCATTCATTCCAAGACTTTCCCTTGTGACTCCTTTTGCACTTCTGTTTACAATCTT
>JACRGW010000072.1 GCA_016212195.1 Nitrospirota bacterium | reverse complement strand
GTTTATTGCAGAAGGAGTCTCTGTAACCTGACCAAGGTCTGTTGGATAGGGCTTTTCTATATTTCTAAGTTCATTCGTATCCTTCTTGATTTCATCGTATATTTCATATTCGAATACAAGACAGCACATAAGCCTTCCACAGACACCTGAGATCTTGGCTGGATTCAGAGCAAGTTCCTGCTTTTTAGCCATCCTGATAGAGACAGGTTCAAAATCCTTAATAAAGGTCTCACAGCAGAGTGCCCTGCCACAACATCCAAATCCACCTATCAGTCTTGCCTCGTCCCTTACCCCTATCTGTTTCATCTCGATCCTTATCCTGAATTTGGCTGCAAGTTCCTTCACTAATTCCCTGAAATCCACCCTCCCTTCGGATGTAAAATAGAAAACCGCCTTGCTCCCATCAAAGGAAAGTTCGGTCTCTATAAGACGCATAGGAAGACCCATCCCCTTGATTTTTGCGCGGCAGAATTCATAGGACTCCTTCCTGAGTCCTTCATTCTCTTTAACCTTCTCTACATCCTCTTTCGAGGCCTTCCTGATAATCTTCTGAATCTGCTGTGTCAAATCAATTTCGTATGCCTCCCTCACTACCTTGCCGATGACAGGACCTTTTTCTGAGTCGACAATGACCATATCTCCGGCCTTAAGCTCTAAGCCACTGGGATCAAAATCATATATTTTACCTGTATCTTTTAACCTTATCCCTACTACATTTTGCATACTTATCTCCAACCCTTAACCCCTATATTCTTCAATTTTCAACAAGGGTCTCGGCTAATCTTATCATCATAACGTCTAAGGCCAGATGTTTATTAGCCCTCAGTTTTATGAACTTCGCTGTCTCATAGATAACCCTGAATGAATCCTGTAGTTGATTCAAGGATAACCTCTCAGAAATATCCTTAATCTCTTTCTTCTTGTCCTGATTAATAAGAAGATCGTAATTTCCTGTTACCTTAAAGACAACAATGTCCCTGAACCATATCTCTCCCCAGTCGAAGACCTCTCCTAACCTCTCCTCTTCACCTTTAGCTATCCCTTCTGTTAGAGGAGAGATATTGAAAAAGGGCTCCTTTACAGAATTGAAGAGGGTCAGAAAATCATCCCTTCCCTCAAGCGTCATTACCTGTTCTCTTCGTAGAGCCCTTCCTATCCTTCCATCTGAAAGTGATGCTGTAAGGTATGCCTCATCCTTTTCTAAACCTTTTGAAATAAGAAAATCCTCTATAACTTCCTTTCTCAGGAGGCCAAAGGGAAGCCGCTGACACCTCGAAAGTATAGTTTCTGGAAGGAGGGACGGGGCAGAACTTATCAGTATTATTATGGTTCCCTCCGTTGGTTCTTCCAAGGTCTTAAGGAGGGCATTAGCAGAAGAGATGTTCATCATATGTGCATCATCAATGATCATAACCTTCCTCCTTCCTCTTAATGCCCTGAGTGCGAGTCTTTCCTCAGCCCTTCTTATCTGGTCTATCTTTATCTGATTATCCTCGGGTTTGATATATAAGACGTCTGGATGTATCCCCTTATCTATCTCTATGCAGGATGGACAGCTATCACAGGCCTCTACCTCGACGGGCTCGGTATCGACAAGCTCAGTATCGGGAGGCTCAGTATTAAATAGTGAGCTTGTCGAACTATCACAGTTCAGTGCCTTGGCTAAATTAATCGCTGTAAAGGCCTTCCCTATACCTTCCTCTCCGACAAAGAAGTAGGCATGTGAAAGACGATCAGCCCTCAAAGACTTCTTTAGTATCTCTATCGGTCTATCCTGCCCAAGGACATCCTTTAATGCCATTGGAATTTCTCCTTCACGATCTCAATAATTTTCTTATGGATCTCCTCTACCGGAAGATCTGCACCCATCACCTTTATTCTATCAGGCTCCTCCTCAGCAAGCCTCAGAAAACCCTCTCTCACCCTTTTATGAAAAGAGAATCCCTCCTGCTCTATCCTCCCTTCCTTAAGGGAATTGTTCTCCTCTATCCTCCTCTTTGCCCTGAAAAGTCCCTTCTCAGGGTTGATATCGAGGAGGATAGTCAAAGAAGGTTTAAGTCCTTCTGTAGCGAAAATATCGAGTTTCTCTATTATCTCGAGACTGAGCGCACGGCCATATCCCTGATAGGCGATCGTGGAATCGGAGAACCTATCACAGAGGACTATCTTCCCCTCTTTGATAGCAGGAAGGATCACCTCTTTTATATGCTGCGCCCTGCTTGCCCCATAGAGCATAAGCTCTGTCATAGGCCCTATCTCCTTATTCTTCGGATCTAAAAGGACCTTTCTTATCATAGCCCCTATTCTTGTACCCCCTGGCTCCTGAGTCTTTACAACATGAAGACCCTCTGCCTCAAGTGCATTGGCAAGGAGATCGATCTGGGTAGTCTTACCTGATCCTTCTACACCCTCGAATGTAATGAATATGCCTTTCATCAAAGACCCTTCACAACCCCACTCAGGAGTTCAAAGACACGCTTTGCATCATCAATCTCCATAGCACCTGTCCCACAACTTGGAGTTATAAGGCACTGCTCCTTAAGTCTTTTCTCATCAATACCCATGTCCCTGAGAATCTTAAAGTCATTATCCAACCTTTCTGTAAGACCTATTTCTGTTTCATGTCGTATATCCTCACCTGTCGGTATTATCCCCCAGGCCAGGTACCCTCCTCTATTTATGAAACCCTTTATCTCCTCTGGATAAATGGTGAGGGAATTAAAGAAGTGGTAGGCATCAAAGCTGAGGATATCGATTCCGGTTGAAGTAACCAAAGACCAGTCTGTGTTACCACAGCAATGTATCCCTGATAAGGCATTCCCTGAATGAATTGCATCGATAATCTCATCCAGAGCCTTCTCTACATCCTTTCTCTCTATACCAAGATACGCAGAGGAACACACAGCTGAAAGGATAGGTTCGTCAATAAATATGATCACCTTTTCCACAAAACCCTCGAGTTCTTTTATCTGATAGAGTGCCTTCATAGAAATGAGTTTTATGGCTATATCCCTCAGTTCATCATCATAATAGATTGGTCTCTTATTCTGGTCTGCAAGCCCCAGGGAAAAGGTTATCGGTCCTGTAACCTGTCCCTTTAAATATTTATAAGTCTGGAGTCTGGAGTCTGGAGTCTGGAGTCTGGTAAGTTCCTTCAAAAACTCGTGGAAACCGCGGGAATAGTCACTCGAAATCCGGAACCTGTCAGGGTTTCCTTCAAGAAATGTCTCATAGAACTTATAGACCCTGTTAGCCCTCTCTTCACTCACATCTATCCATATTCTCTCCTTTTCCTGATCCAATCTGATACATGGCATTCCTTCTGAAAATTGCGGGACCATCTGCTCTTTGAAGTCCCTTTTCGGGAGCTGGGGCCAGAAGGGTATATCTGTGCTATCAAGGATTATGCGAAGGGCCTCACCTGCATCTTTTATAGGCAGACTACCGATGCCGGTAGTTTTACAATCGAATGATTTCACAGTGATTTACTATAACCCGATTTAGCCAAAACTTTCAATGTTTTTTCTTGACTTCTGCGATTGTCAGGGGTTATATTACAAGGTTTTCAGATAGGATATTATATAGTAGCAAGGAGGAACCATGTCTATTACCTATCAACCCCATAAGAGAAAGAGAAAGAGGACCCACGGATTCCTTGAAAGAATGAGCAGTAAAGGAGGTAGAAGGGTCATCAAAAGGAGACGGGCAAAGGGGAGAAAAAGATTAACCGTATAACTCCAGATTCGAGGATACGGAAAGGTTATGAGTTTAAAGACATCTATAAGATTGGTAATGCCTTCAGAAGTGATTGTCTTGTCCTTTTTGTAAAAAAGAATAACATCAACTACCCCCGTTATGGATTAAGTGTAGGAAAAAAGATAGGGGGTGCTGTCATAAGAAACAGGGTAAAAAGGCGTTTGCGGGAGATTATGAGAGAACTCCTCAGGTCTATACAAGGAGGCTTTGATCTCGTCTTTGTGGCGAGGAAAGGCACAGAAGATATGAATTTTAATGACCTCAAGGACAGGGTAAAAGAATTAATCCTCAGGGCTACGAATAAAGGATATCTGAAAATATCATTGGATAAATAAATGATGAAGAGTGTCTTAATCTTTCTGATTAAAATATATAAAAACCTTATCTCCCCTGTTTTACCGCAGTCATGCCGGTTTACACCATCTTGCTCTTGTTATATGATAGAGGCGATCGAAAGATATGACATCTTTAAGGGAACAGTACTTGGATTGAGAAGGATTCTTAAATGCCACCCCTTTCATCCTGGAGGCTATGATCCTGTCCCTTCTTATGGAAATGATGAATCTGAAATTCAAAAATCAAAACCTGTTATGACAATCGGTAAGGATTAAGGTTCTTTAATCTTAAATCATCTAAGGAGATCATTAATGGATAAGCGGACATTATTGGCGATAGTCCTTGCACTTATAGTTCTCGTACTATATCAGTTTCTGGTACCTCAAACGAAGCCTCCAAAGATGGAGGAGCAGAAGGTAGAAAAAGGTATCTCCCCAGCTACTAAGACTACCGAAGAAAAAGAAAAGGCACCTTCCAAAGTGAAAAAACCAATCCCTACGGAAGTGATAGAAGAAAAATTAATACATGTTGATACCGAGCTTTACAGAGCTATCCTTACCAATAAAGGGGCTGTCATTAAGAGTTTGGAGCTTAAGAAATATACAGATAAGGACAAAATTCCTGTCCAACTCTTACAGACTAAAGAACCATCTATCCTGCCCCTTTCTATTCTTCCAACAGGGAACTCTCAAGAAATGAATAAAGGTATTCTGAAAGGTACCTATAAAGTAGATACCGAAAAGGTGATCTTAGGCAAAGACCGTGGAAAGGAGACCGTTACTTTCTTTTATCAGGATTCATCAGGAGCCTCTGTCAAGAAGATTCTAACCTTTTACAGTGATGACTACAGAATCGATCTAAAGATTTTGACAGAAGGGATTGCTGGAGGTTATACCCTCTCCGTGGGACAGGACTTTGGAATCTTTGAGCCAAAAGAGGGATATGGTCATGTAGGACCTGTAAGCAGGATTGATGGAAATAACATAACGAGCAACCGTGATAAGATCAAAGAACCACTAAACTACAAAGGGAATATAGCCTGGACAGCACTGGAGGATAAATATTTTACTGCTGCCCTTGCCCCTGTTTCGAAGGTGGATGGGGTGGTTGTTACTAAGATAAATGACTCAGTCTCTACAGGTCTTATTGTTATGTCTCAGGATGGAGAATTTATACTATATGCAGGGCCTAAAGAATATGATAGGCTTAAGACACTTAAGGTCGGTTTGGAGGAAATCATAGATTACGGTTGGTTTCCTCTTGGCAGAACCGGCAATAAACTCCTCGCCTTACCATTTTTCAGACTCCTTAAATTATTCTATAGTTTTCTGAATAATTATGGCCTTGCCATTATACTCCTCACGATGTTAGTACGGGTTATTTTTATTCCCTTAACAAATAAGAGCCAGAAATCTATGAAGGCAATGCAGGCCCTTGCACCGAAGATAAATGAGATAAGGGAAAAGTATAAGAAAGATCCACAACGGATGAACAAGGAAATAATGGGACTTTACAAAAAGCATAAGGTGAATCCGATGGGTGGATGCCTCCCGATGCTTCTACAACTTCCTATCTTCATCGCCCTTTACAATGTCCTTATGTATGCTATAGAACTTAGAGGTGCGCCCTTTTATTTATGGATAAGGGATCTCTCTTCAAAGGACCCCTTTTATGTATTCCCTATAGTAATGGGGATAAGTATGTTCGTTCAGCAAAAGATGACCCCTACATCAGCCGACCCTATGCAGTCAAAGATGATGATGTTCCTCCCTGTTATCTTCACCTTCATGTTTCTGAATCTCCCTTCAGGACTTGTCCTCTACTGGCTTGTGAACAATATCCTGAGCATCGCACAACAATACTATATAAACAAGAAGCTTGCATAAGTTTTATCTGCAATGGGCGGGTAACGTTCTTGGTGCATATGAAGTGCGAAGTATTTTTTTTATTTTACACATGCACCGTGTTATCTGTAGTTGAACGCTGAACCTTTTTAAGTTCTTTCTTCAACTCTTCAGATTTTTTCTTTACAAACTCAATTTGTTCATCTATAGAAAGACCTTTTGTCTCCTCATATTGTTTATCTCTTATCTTACGCACTACTTCAACTACCTTTACTGCCATATGTTGTCACCTCCCTTGGCGAATAAATCGAAATTAGTTTATAACCCATTTCAATATTTACCGCATTGAATTTCTGTATCTTATCAAAACGAACAATATGCTTAAAATTCCAACTAACCAATAAGTCAACACCTGCAATAGTAGCTATTGCAATATGGCGGGCATCATTACGAAAGTTTTGTGTCAGGATATTGTGACTAATGTACGCCTCTGCCAATTCAATAACCTCTGGAGTAAGTTCAAGAATCCTATTTGCACACTCTCTAAATTCTGCATAGACATCTTTAACCTCATCAGGTGCATCTTGAATTTCTGCATCTGTAAGAACAGAGAGATATAACGAAAAAATACCTGACTGAAAATCTTTAAGAAGCCCACATGACCATTCCTGAAATTCAGGGTCACAACATCCACCAATTACTGATGTGTCAATATATAGACTGGTTATCTTCATAGACTATTCTATTATTTTTCAGTGTTCAATTGCAACTAACGGCATGGCGGCTGGTGGAAGTGCCCGAAGGGCATTTCTTGCGAAGCCGATGACTGCTTATCTCGGCAAACAACGCAATACTTTTGCG
>JACRGW010000002.1 GCA_016212195.1 Nitrospirota bacterium | reverse complement strand
GAAAATGGGCGGCAAAGAGACCTTTGAGAAATTAAAGGAGATAGATCCTGATGTAAAGGTTCTTGTTTCATCGGGTTATGGTGTGGACCCGCAGGCGAGGGAGATGCTTGACGATACTGCAAAGGGCTTTATACAGAAGCCTTATAATATAACCGAGATAGCAGAAGTGATAAAAGGGATTATATAAACCAATGAAACCAATGAAAATTTAAGAATCTTCTTTCTGCATAGTAAATCCAGAATTAGAATAAATCCTGTTAAGAAGATATTCCGGAAAATTTTCTTACCATCCTTGACAGAAAGATTATACCCTGTTATCATCACCCGATTATAGTAGGTTAAGAGTTTAGAGTTCTGAGTTCAGAGTTTGGAACTAATTACCTAAAATAATTTCCCAGAACACCCTGGCCTCGTTCCGCGAAGCAGGGCGGGCCGAACTCAGAACTAATAACTGAATTTAGGATGAAGGCTTTAGTAACAGGTGCGACAGGTTTCATAGGTAGCCATCTTGTGGAGATGCTCATCAAGAAGGGATACGAAGTAACATGCCTCGTGAGGAGAACAAGTAACCTCAGGTGGATAAGAAACCTTAATGCTAAACTTGTCTATGGTGATTGTGCTGAGAAAGATACACTGAAGGGTTTAGTTAGAGGCTTCAATTATATATATCACCTTGCAGGAGTAACAAAGGCGGTAAGCGGTGAGATATATTGTAGAGAAAATTTTCTCGGTACAGAAAATATTGTTAATATGGCTGCAGAAGAAAACCCTGATCTTATAAAATTTATTTACCTGAGCAGTCTGTCCGCCTCAGGGCCGAGCCCTGATGGAGTACCACCAGATAAAGATAGCACCCCGCATCCTGTATCCGATTATGGGAGAAGTAAGCTCTCAGGCGAAGAGGCAGTCTTGAGACAGAAAGGAGTTTTTAAAATAGCTATAATAAGACCTCCTGCTGTCTACGGTCCTCGTGATAGGGATATTTATTTCTTTTTTAAATTGATAAAAAAAGGTATAATACCGCTCTGGGGTGGGGAGAGGTTTTTAAGTATTATCTATGTTGATGACCTCAACGAAGGTATCATCTCTGCTGGCGAAAAAGGAGAGGGGATCTACTTCCTTTCTGACGGGGGAATATATTCTTTAGAGGATGTGACTGAAAAGATCGCTGATGCCCTGGGCGTTAAGCCATTTAAAATAAGGATACCGGAAAACCTGTTATATATAATGGCTTTGTTTTCGGAGGGATTTTATAGAATCACAGGTAATCCACCACTGATAAACAGGGAAAAGATCAAAGAGGCAGTCCAGAAGTACTGGATCTGTAATAACAGCAGGGCTGAGAAGGAACTTAATTTTAAACCGAAGGTCCTGCTTGACGAGGGTATAAGAAGGACTGCTGCTTGGTACACAGATAATGGTTGGTTGTAATGATTTGTTCGCTTTCCATACTGTTTCTGGATTCCCGTTTTCACGGGAATGACATCTTTGTTGTCGTCCTCGTTCTTTTTGTCATTCCTGCGAAAGCAGGAATCCATATCTATTTCCTTTAAGGGGAGCATAATTATGGATATCTTTCAGAAGTGCGCTAAGTTTACTACAGCCAAGGAGGTTATGGCCGCCGGGGTCTATCTTTATTTCCGCAGGATAGAGTCTGCCCAGGACCCGGAGGTAATAGTTGGAGGCCGTAAGATGGTAATGATAGGCTCTAATAACTACCTCGGCCTTACAAACCATCCTAAGGTGAAGGAGGCAGCTATTGAGGCTATAAAGAAATATGGTACCGGCTGTGCGGGCTCCCGTTTCCTTAATGGAACCCTCGATATCCATGAAGATTTAGAAGTTAAGCTCGCCCGTTTTATGAATAAAGAATCAGCTCTTGTATTCTCCACAGGGTTCCAGACCAATCTTGGTGCGATCTCCGCCATAGTAGGGAAGGGTGATATCGTAATTATAGATAAGATGGATCATGCAAGTATCATTGATGGTTGCAGGCTATCTTTTGGTGAGTCAAAGAAATATCGCCATAATGATATGGAGGACCTCGAGAGGATTTTAAAACAAAACGGTGAAATTGGTAAGCTTATCGTTGTAGATGGTGTCTTCAGCATGGAAGGAGATATAGCTAACCTTCCCGAAATAGTGAATCTTGCAGAAAGATATAGGGCGGGTGTAATGGTAGATGATGCACATGGCATAGGGGTCCTCGGTGAAAATGGTAGAGGAACTGCTGAACATTTTGACCTTGAGGATAAGGTTGATATAATCATGGGAACATACAGCAAATCACTTGCCTCTATCGGAGGTTTTATAGCTGCAAGCGAAGAGGTTATTCACTATGTCAAGCATATCTCACGTCCATTGATTTTTAGCGCAAGTCCCCCACCTGCTTCTGTAGCTGCCGTAAGCGCTGCCATTGATATCATAATGGCGGAGCCAGAGAGGAGATCGAGACTCTGGGAGAATACAAGAAAGATGAAGAAAGGATTCGGGAACTTAGGTTTCGATACAGGTCCAAGTGAAACTCCTATCATACCTGTAATAGTTGGTGAAGATCAGAAGGCCTTTCAGATGGGGAGGGGATTACATGAAGAGGGGGTTTTTGCGAATGTGGCAGTAAGCCCTGCAGTACCTAATGGAAAGGCACTGATAAGGACAAGCTTCATGGCCACACATACAGAAGAACATCTTGAGAGAGTCCTTGAGGCGTTTAAAAAAGTTGGAAAGAGGCTCGGGATTATATAGTCCTAATACCCCTCACCCCAGCCCTCTCCCACAAGGGGAGAGGATACTATAAATTCTTTTCCCCCTCCCTTGATGGGAGGGCTGTTTTAGGAGGGGAGGGTGAATATGTATGGTAACGGCCGAAAGAGTAGAAGATGGGAAAGACCTTAAGGACTTTATCAACCTTCCATTTAAGCTCTATGAAAATGACCCTTACTGGGTTCCTCCACTGATATCCGATCAGAAGGCACTTTTCTCAAGAAAGAATCCCTTCTTTGAACATGCGGAAGTAGCTTTTTTTATCGCAAAAAAGAATGGTATCCCTGCAGGAAGGATAGCTGCTATAGTCAACTATAAACATATAGAGTTTCATAATGAGAAGGTAGGGTTTTTCGGTTTCTTCGAGACCATTCACGATAATACGGTTGCCAAGGCACTTTTTGATAAGACCAAAGAATGGCTTAAAGATAAAGGGATGGAGATTATGAGGGGACCGATGAACTTCTCTATCAATGAGGAATGCGGTTTTCTGATCGAAGGCTTTGATACAAGCCCCTTCCTCATGATGCCCTATAATCCTCCCTACTACCCTGAGCGTGTCGAAGGGTATGGTCTTAAGAAGGCAAAGGATCTCTTTGCCTATATAATAAATGTCCCTGAAAATATGGAGCCAAGAGTTTCACGGATTGCCGATATGGCAAGATCTCATGGTGCTATGGTAAGGAAAATAGACATGAAGAGGTTCGATGACGAGATTGAGACTTTCAAACATGTTTACAATTCAGCATGGGAGAAAAATTGGGGTTTCATTCCTATGACGGAAAAAGAGATCGAGTGGATGGCCAAGAGATTAAAGCAGTTGATAGTTCCTGAACTTGCCCTTATCGCAGAGATAGAGGGTAAACCAGCAGGTTTTTTCCTGGCCATTCCTGATTATAACCAGGTATTAAAGAGATTGAGTGGACATTTGTTTCCAACTGGTATTCTAAAGCTCCTCTGGTATTCGAGGAAAATTACAGACATCCGCGTTCTTATAATGGGCGTTTTGAAAGAGCATAGAAGGAAAGGAATAGACGCCCTTATTTATCATGAGGCATGGAAGGCAGCAAGGAATAGGGAATATAAAAGGGCTGAATTCTCATGGGTCCTTGAAGACAATGTCCTTGTCCACAGGGTAGCAAAGATGCTGGGGGCGAGGTTATACAAGAAATACAGGATCTATGAGATAAGAATATAAACCTACATTTAAATAAAGGGAGAAAAAAGAGTGGATAAGGTAATTATACTGAGCGGACTTTCTGGCGCAGGGAAGACTGTTGCCTTGAGGTCCCTTGAGGATGGAGGATACTTCTGTATAGATAATCTTCCCCTTACACTAATAGAACCACTCCTCTCTACCCTTAGGGGGAGGGAAAACATAATAAGGATCGGGATAAGTGTGGATATCAGAGAGAAAGAATTCCTCTCAGATGCCCATCAGATACTTTCAGACCTTAAAAGGCAGTATAATCTTGAGATTTTATTCCTTGAGGCAGAGGAAGGCGTTATAATAAGGAGATACAAAGAGACCAGAAGACCCCATCCAATGCGTTCCCTTTACAGGGAAGATGATCTCCCCAGAGCGATAAATGAAGAGAAGACCCTTCTTTCTCCTGTAAGGGATATCTCTGATAGAATAATAGATACCTCTGCCTTTACACCACATCAGCTGAGGCAGATGATAATCTCTGCATACAGTATAATGGAGGAGACCCAGCCTCTTATTCTCTCACTTATTTCCTTTGGATATAAATTCGGTGTCCCACCAAATCTCGATCTCCTTTTTGATGTAAGGTTCCTACCAAACCCCAACTTCATCCCCGAGCTTAAGCCATTTAAAGGCACAGATAACGTAGTTTATAAGTTCGTCCTGAAGAACAAGGATACCAGGAAGTTACTCACCCATCTTACTGGTTTATTCGATTTCCTCATACCCCAGTATATTAAAGAAGCAAGACCCTATCTCACCATAGGTATTGGATGTACAGGGGGAAGACACAGGTCACCTGCCATTGCAGAGGAACTTTCACGTTATATAAAGGAGCGACACAACCTGCGACCAAAGGTGGTTCACAGGGATATGGAATAGCGGGATACTGATGTATGATACCTGATACCAGATACCTGATGTAGAATTTTATCCTTCATTATGTATCTATTTTATTGGTTATCAAAATATCCCTCCTTTCCCATTTTTTATATAGCCTTTCACCAAAATATATCGTACCTACTGCAAGGAATATGCCGGCGATGACATCAACGACATAATGGTACCTGCAATAGACTGTGGAAAAGATGAGGGCAGTGATAGTCGGGAGGAATATAAGAAACAGCACTTTCTCGAAACGGTAAGAAAGATAAAGGACCACAAGGGCGACAGCGGTATGACCACTCGGGAAGGCATCCCTCTTTACCCCTTCAATCGAATCTAAGGTCTTTCTGATAAAATCGGTGACATAGTTACCTTCTATTTTGACTGTCTGGAGGTGATCGAGTGTGAACCGTGGTCCCACAGCAGGCACAAGGATATATCCTATATATGAGAGGTAAAAACAGAGGATTACGAGAAAGAGGGATAGTTCAAACCCATTCTTCTTATGATGAATTTTCAGGAGGATTCCGAGGATGATAGGCAGAAAATAATATGTAGAGTAGGCTATCTGCAGGATATCTGTGAGCCATGGATTGTTCAGTCTTTCAAGCCAGACAGTTGGGTGGATACCGAGAAGGTAAGAATCCATTTCTATCAGTAGTTGATCTTTAT
>JACRGW010000069.1 GCA_016212195.1 Nitrospirota bacterium | reverse complement strand
GGACTGGAGAGAATTTGAAATAGTAAATTCAATAAAACGACCGGAGATGCTAAAATGGTTTAATCAATATCAATCAAGTTCTGCTCAATTGCAACCCCAACAGCTTGAGTTATACATACAGCATCAAGCTTCTGCAAGATACTCTTAACATGAAATTTTACTGTATTTCTACTTATACCAAGGATTACTGATGTCTCCCATGTGCTTTTGCCCAATTTTATCCACTGTAGAACCTCTTTCTCTCTTTGTGAAAGGTTAATATTGACATTATTCTGTTTCTCTTTATGTCGCTCCAGAATGCGAATTAGGGTCTGATGGAGATGTGGTATAATGTGTTCAAGAATGGCCTCTGTGCGAAGATAAGGTTTCATAGATTTATCAGCTATAGAAAAAAGACTACCCCTGCTTCCCTGAGGATTTCTCACTCCAGAAGTATAGCCTTCCTTGAGTCCAAAGTCCTCTGCACGACATAGAAAGTCCTTTGGAGGGCTATATCTTTTGTAAGTATCAGCCCAATACTGTAGCCTAAAGTTGCTAAAGTTCTCTTTAACAATGGGGTCAATCTGATGAAATTTTCTCCTGATATAGAGATCAAGCCATTCAGCAGGGTAGCTTATGTTTATAATATCGTAGGATTTTATCATGCTGTTGTAATTCATTTTAGCAAGGCCGCAAATAGCAAAATCATAGGGAATTAAACAATTTAGTCCATTCATCAGCTCTCTAAATTCTTCCTCTTTTGTGCATGAAATACTATTGTGGATCAGTTCCATAAGGTAAATGGCATCTTGTTTGGACAATAAGCTTTTTAAAAACAAATTTTGCCTCCCCCACTGGGTTAAAACAAATTACCTCTGAGAGGTTAAGTATATCTCATACTTAATAAAGATTTCTTCACATTTACTGGTTTTTATTAAACATTTTTTGCAAATTCGCATTTTTTCGTAAGGAATAAGTTGTAGAAAATTTAGGATTATTTATTCTCTGAGGGAAGTCACGGTACTTAAATGAAGAGATCCTGAACCGAGTTCAGGATGACACATTTGGGGATATACCAAAGAGAGATTGCTTCGGTTGAAACAACCTCGCAATGACAAGAAGGGAAGGAATGACTTAGGTTAAGAATGTAATTTTAAAGTCGCCCTGATCTGAGGATACCGATAAGTAGCCATGCTCCGAAAAGAAAGGCTATCGCAAACCCTACCAAACCGAGGGCGGGGAGACCGTAGAGAAGCCTTCCACTTCCAGAATGGATAATTACGGCTGAGCCTATTATTATGGCAGCTATTATGAGACTGAAGGATAATCGGTTACTTGATCTGTCTATATCCCTGATGAGCCTGTCAAGACCTATATGTGTTATCTTTACATGGAGATCATCCCTTATGACCTTCCTCATTACTATCCTGAGCTGACGGGGAAGGGTGTTTAAGAAGTCTGCTATATCATCAAGGCTCTTCCTCGCCTTTGTAAGAATCCTCTTTGGACTCATCTTCTTTCTCATAAATTTTGTGGCATAGGGCTCTGCAACAGAGATGAGGTTAAAATCAGGATCAAGTCGTCTGCCAAGGCCTTCTATCGTAAGGAGGGCCTTATCTACAAGGAGGAGATCTGAAGGGAGTTTCAGGTTATGCCTTACAGCTATCTGGGTGATCCTGTCGAGATATTCTCCTATATCTATCTGGCCCAGGGTCTTGCTATAAAGAGGTTCGACAAAATCTATCAGGTCTCTCTTAAATTCAATCCTGAATTTTTCTGTATCTATCTCTTCTGTTACGAGTCCCAGTTCTATGTATTGTTGAACCAGTCTATCAAAATCCTTATGGATCAGTGCAAGGAATGTATTGGCGATGCCCTCCATAGTCTCCTCTGATAGCCTGCCTACTATGCCAAAATCCATAAGACCCATCCTTCCATCCTCAAGAATGAAGATATTGCCAGGATGGGGGTCGGCATGAAAGAAGCCGTCCTCAAAGAGCTGTTTAAAATATGCCTCAGTCCCCTTTCTTGCTATATCCTTTCTGTCAAAACCTTCTCTATCGAGTCTATCAAAGTCGTCTATCCTTATTCCAATAAGCCTTTCCATCGTGAGGACCCTTCTGGTGGTATATTCATAATAGACCTTCGGGATATAGACAGTCTCGCTTCCTTCAAAGTTTTTCCGGAAGGTTGTTGCGTTATCTGCTTCTATAATAAAATCCATCTCCTTTTTGATATTCTTTGAAAATTCATCTACAATCCCTATAGGATTAAAAAACCTGCTTTCAGGAATATATCTAAGCATAAGCCTCGCGATCAGATAGAGTATAGCTATATCATTCTCAATATTCTCTTCTATATTGGGTCTGCAGACCTTAACGATAACATCGGTTCCATCCTTTAGGTTCGCATGGTGAGCCTGGGCGATAGATGCAGCAGCAACAGGGGTCTCATCAAAAAAGGAGAATACATCCTTCAAAGGTCTTTTTAACTCATCTCCGATTATCCTCACTGCTTCTTCTGATGGAAAGGGTGGGACTTCATCGAGGAGTTTCCTGAATTCATCGGCAAAGGTCTTGGTTACAAGGTCAGGACGGGCACTCAGGAGCTGACCTAATTTAATAAAGGAAGGACCCAGTTCTTCGAAGGCAAGCCTTGTCCTCTCTGCAAGTGTAGCTTTCTCAAGGTAGATACCATAACGTCCAAAGGCCCTGAGTCTGCGGCTTATGGGGATATAACGTTGAAGATTTATCTCTTCTACGAACCTGCCAAGGCCATGCTTCAGAAGTACCCTTACTATCTGCCTTACCCTCTTTACATTTCTGTAAGTTTTCTTGATATTTAAGAGTCTGAGTAAGGACATAGTTTTAAGGGCCTGAACTTTGTTCTTCTATTCCCCTGTCGTTCCACCTTCAAGTTTCTTAACCCTGACAGAAAGTGCCTGGATCTTTCTGGAGAGCTTATCAATCTCATCTCTCGTGGGGATATTCGTCTTCTCTAAGGTTTTACTCACAAATTCGCTTAGTGTCTTATTAAGCCCTTTACTACTCTCTTCAGCCTTGCCCATCCATTCCTTCATGATCTTTGCACCCTGGGCTTCACTCAATTCTCCGCTTTTGATGAGTTCATCAATAAACTCTTTTGCCTTCTCCTGAACTCCAAGCCCCACCAATAATGCCTTTCTAACGGTTTCGAATAACATTTCACACCTCCCCCACTTTAATTATTTTTAATTGTTAGTGAATAGTTCTTAAATCTCATTAAATACTATTTATTTTACTTAAATCTTAGCCCAATCCTGAAAAGTTGTCAACTAAAGCTTAAGATTTTCAATCTTTTATTGATAAAGATTCAGATGATCCTTACAAATATTCCTTTGGCCATATCTTCATCTATGGCTATGGATGTTTCTTCTATCTCTAAAACAAAGGATGGACTTTTCTGCTGAAGTCTGACAATTGCCCCAGGTATAAGTCCGATTGAGCTTAGCTTTCCCATGATTGCCCCTGTAATAAAGACAACCCTTGCAGGTTTGCCAACTGATATATCTGCGAGCCTCTGGACAAGGGGACTAATCTTTTGTGTAAATATAGAACAACACTTTCCCCTTGGTATTGGGTTCCCATGAGGGCATTTGGGGGGATGCCCGAGAAAGGTACATATAGCCTCTTCAACCTCCGGGCTTATTGCATGCTCGAATTTACATGCATCTGCTTCATATTCGGTTAGATCGAGGACATCTACAAAGAGTCTCTCTGCAAGGCGATGGCGTCTTGTGATGTCACTTGCCCTTTTTTCTCCTTCACCTGTGAGATAAATCTTTCCGTCCTTGATCTTTATAAGACCGTCACGCTCCATCTCATTTATAGCACTTCTGTTCTCCAGCTCTTTTATTACTTCTTCTTTTTTTACTTCTCTTTTCTCCCTTAGCTCCCAGATGAACTCAAGTGCCTCATCCTCGAAGAGACGTTTATCCGTTCCTTGATCTATAGGTTTTTTTGACTTTTCTATCATAATCAGTCCTCCAAAAAATCTTTAAAACTGTATTTCAAGCGCCCTTAATGCAAAATTAAGAACACCGCCAACTAAAAAGGCAAAGGGGAATATTATCCCTGCCATTAAAAGTGCAACCCTCATCCCCCGTTCCTTTATTATCATAAAGAAATTGGCAAGACATGGGACAAAGAGTGTTATCGTAACAAGACTCACTACTACCTGAAGGGGGGTAAGCATTCCCCCTTCTGAGAGTGCAAGAAGTCCAGCAGCGCCGTAGTCTCTCCTCAGGAATCCAAGGATAAATGACTCTGTAGCCTTTGCGGGAAGTCCAAGGAATTCAACAACAATAGGCGAAGCAAACCTTTCTATATATATGAGGATATTCAATTTGTTCAAGAAAAAGAGAAAAAGAGTGCCGAGGATGAAGAGGGGAACGGCCTCTTTTAAATACCATTCAACCCTTCCGATTGTCTTTACTATCACATTCATGGTTTGTGGTAATCTTATAGGAGGGATCTCAAGAAAGAATTCTGCTTTATCACCAGGGATAACTTTGGATGCCAGAAACCCTGCAAGAAGTACTGTAGCAAACACACTTCCTGCCCAAATTAATGTTGCCTTGCCAGAGATAGGGGCGAGCATACCGAGGATAACTCCGAGCTGTGCAGAGCAGGGGACGGCAAGGGCGAGGAGAAAGGTGGCAATTATCCTTTCTCTCTTAGTCTCAAGAATCCTTGTGGTCATTGTTGCCATTGTATCACATCCAAGGCCGAGCACCATAGGTAAAACTGCTTTACCATTCAGACCCATTATCTTAAATATCCTGTTAGCCATGATTGCAAGCCTTGGTAAATATCCTGAGTCCTCGAGTATCGCAAAGGCTATAAAGAATGTTGTTGTTATTGGGAGTATTATCCCTATTGCATAGGTTATAGCCATAGTAATAATGCCATATTCACCTGTGAGTAATTCCTGTAAAAAGGTAACAGGTAGCAACGCCTGCACAATCTTCACAGCCCAGGGATTTAAGTATTTTCCAAAAACTGCCTTCTCCAGGAGATTTACAAGTGTTCCTGCACCAAAAATACCAACAAACTGGTATATCCCATAAAGCACTAACATTAATATCGGTATTCCCCATAAAGGGTGCATACTCATTCGCCCTATAAAGGGTGCAAGATTACTGCCTTTCGGATGTGACCTTTTCAATACCCTCTTTGCAATCTCCTCTGCTGTTTTTATCCTCGCCTCATTTATTAAATAACTGACCGGAGTAGAAAACCTCGTCTGGGTGCTGTCCTTTATTTCTTCAAGATTCTTGATCTCCTCTGCAGACATATTGGTATTGAGCCAATCCTTCAGGCTTTCATCGCCGCTCAAGATCATAAGGGCTATAGAACGCCTGGATATGTTTGCCTCAGGAAGTAGGGCAGTGACCACCTCTATCTGTGACTCGATAATAGGATCATACCCAATATTTGTTATCGGTATTCTTGGCCCATGGATTGCTTCTTTTAGATTATTTATACCTTTTCTCTGAGTTGCTATGGTTGTGATTGTCCTTATGCCGAGAATCTCCTCAAGTTTTTTTGTATCTATTGTGAGTCCCCTATCCCTTGCCTCATCTTCCATATTGAGATTAAGAATAAGGGGTACGCCCATTTCTCCTAACTGCAGTGTAAGCATCAGGGTCCTTTTCAGATTTTTTGCATCAGAAACCTGAACAATAGCCACAGGTTTTTCTGTCAGAAGTATATCCCTTGTAACCCTTTCGTCCTCACTCATCGGTATAAGGTTATTCACCCCAGGGGTATCAACAATAAGAAACCTCTTTCCATCGAGTGACATATTACCGTAAGATACCTCTACAGTTGTACCTGGATAGTTGGAGACGGTTGCGTATTTACCGGTAAGGAGACCAAAGATGGCACTTTTCCCTACATTTGGGTTTCCGATAAGGATAACCCTTTCATATTGTCCCCTTATCTTTTTAGTTCCATGTTCGTGCATCTTGCTCTCCACATTCAGAATCCATCATGCAAGATTCATGATGCCTGATATTAGCATCCTGCATTGTGTATCGAGCATCGTTTGGTATTATCTGCATTTCCTGCAGTACCCCTGTATTTCGAGAGTGTGACTTATACCTCTAAAACCATAACCCTTGCATAACCTTTCCTGGAGTTCTTCCAATGCCTGTGAATGAAACTCAACAACTTTGCCACAGGTAATACATATCATATGGTCATGGTGGTTATGGCCATAGGTATGTTCGTAGTGTGCGTGTTTGTCAACCTTAATAACCTCCTCCAGAAGGCCACTTTCGATAAGTAGGGGGACAGTCCTGTAAATTGATGCCTTGGATATACTACTGCCTTTCTTCCTCAATCTGATATGCAGTTCCTCCGGGTCGAAATGGCCATGAAAGGAGAATATCTCCTTAAGGATTACCTCTCGCTCCTTTGTGAGTTTCAATCCCTTTTTCAGAAGAAATCCCTTAAAGATTGTATTATACATTGTAATTGATTCTCAGTTGCAACTATAACTTATCTCAGGTGTCCTGTCAAGGGGAATTTTTAGGTTATCATTTTAGAGTCCAGGTTGACTATAAGGTTAGGGGGAAGTATGATGCATATCACAAAATTTGAAATTAAACCCCTATCATAAAGGAGGAAGTATGGAAAAAGAGATAGAGACTTTAGACCTTACAGGATATAAGGAGACGATACCCCCTGTGAATAAGGGTACGCTCACACTCGACAGGGATCTGATATTCGTGGCAAGAACCCAGAGGGGTTATGAATTCGAGTATGACCCTAATTTCGAATGGGGATGCTCGCCAACGGAGACACTTCTCATGAGCTTAGCAGGCTGCCTTGCGATTGATGTGGTTTCATTCTTAAGGAAGATGAGGGCTGAAATCACGAATTTCAAAATAAATGTCTCGGGAGAAAGGAATACGATACCGCCCCAGTATTATAAATCGATCGAAATGGTTATAGATATCTCAGGAAAAGGGATTACGCCAAAGAAGATAGATAAGGCGATAGCTTTGTCACAGGAGAAATATTGTTCTGTTTATCATTCCCTTAGGAAGGATATAAAGGTAGATGTGAAATATAATATCACACATGCGGACTGATCTTGACCTCTCTATGAGTCATAGACCTAATAGAGAGGGCAGGGTAAAAGCCCTGTCCTCTCTAACGGAGTTTACTCCTTACCAGCAATCTCTTTCATAATCTCCTTTCTCCAGCCCATATAAAACCCTTTCAATTCATTCATTGCACATGGGCGAGTGAGGAGGTGCATATCCGGTGAATCGTCTGGAAAATCGTTTATCCTTTCCATTGCAACACCAAGCCAATATAGATCAAAGCCCGGGTCTTTCTGACGGGCCTTTTCAATGAGTTCATTTTTGCTGAATCGCTCTTTTATAAGAAAAAAAATATCTATGAAATCTCTCAATGCTGCCCTTCCAAAAAGGGCAAGAAATTTATTTGTGGCTATATCAATAAGGCTGTCTATTTTAATACCTGAAAACTCCTCACAAACTGCGGGCTGCTCAAATCTGAAAGGAGAATCCGTAGCAAGGTGGATTATTGTGGAGTCTTCAGATGAGTTTACCGAAAGTTCTACAAATGAATGAAATCCCCTCAACCTTTCAACTTTTAACCCCTGTTTTTTTAAAGAGGATTCTAACCTTTGACTGAAAGGTATGATGAGTTCTTCTACACCTGTAAAGAAATCAAAGTCGTGGCTTTTTCTATGCTTAAGAAAAAGGGCTGAAAGCGCAGTTCCGCCTGTAAGATAAAATGCCTCTTTATCAGGCAAATCACTAAAGATGTTAAGTATCTTTTTTTGCAGGTCTGTTAATATCTCCAAAAGCGTCCCCCCAGAAACATCTTACCTCTTTGGGCAAAAAGTTCTTAATGCGTTCAAAGGACTCAACAATATCCGAAGTCTTAAGTATCTTTAAGAGTCTTTTAATATCTGAAGTCTTTCCCCTTGAAAATACCTGCTGAACATACATATCCAGATGTCCTTTATTAGAAAGGTCAAGTTCTGTCCCGTCTTTCAAGAACCAGAATAACCTTTTTTCTGCAATGGTTTTCATTATTTCCCCCGTTTTGTTGCTTTTGTCTTAACACATATCTGAGAAAAATTTTAGAGGTTAACCGTATCGCCTTTTTGTGGATGACTTTATCTTTTTCCACCACTTTCATGTTCTTATTGTCTCTTTTGTGGTGGAAATATACAAGGCTTTTCTTCTCCAAACTCCCCGATCATGCCACAACCCCGCCAGATACGCCAGCCACATTTTTAAGAAGATACCCCATAAATTCAATAGCACTATCAAACCACCAATCATAATATTGTTGAATATGTAATTTACTCATATGCCAGTTCCGCCTTCATCACAATAACAAAGTTTCATTAATTTATATCTCCTACATCAGATCAGACATCTCACGCCAGCCCTAACTTTTCCATAAGCCTTTCAAGCCTTTTATCAACCCTTGCACTCTTTGCCAGGTTGCGTAATCTTTTTAAATCATACTCGGCTTCGACTAAAAGCTTTGATGCATCTACGATGTCTTGAAGGCTGCCTGCCTTCAGCTTAAGTACTATCAAGCCCTCCGGCCTGACCAGAGGAATGGACAGGCCCTTAAAAACCTCAACCGCCAAGCCTTCTTCAACAATCTCCGCTTCCCATTTCCGGCTTGCAAATATTATATCAACAGGAACCTTCTCGCTCGACACTACTTTTATACGAAATTTTATATCATCTTCCGGGCCGCCTATTTCAAGGCTTCCTTTGAAACCCGCTGTTAAAAGCTTCTTCAGGACTTCTTCGATTGCGGAACGGGTAGTAACAGATAAATCAGCCAGTATATCTATATCCTTTGTTGCCCTCGGTGCAATCCATCCGCCGACAGCCAACCCGCCTATAAGGGCATAAGCCTTAACACTTCCTGCCTGTTCAAGAATCCTGATTATCTCTTTGAGGGTCTTTTCCATATTAGTTCTTCCGAAAGCCGGATGGCTTCTTTTAATCTTTCGGCTACTGTTTTAGGGGTAACTGACTTCAACAGAGGATCAATCCTTACTCCTTTTCTGTCAGGAAACAATTCATCATAGAGGCTCATAATCTCATCAAAACCTAAAACCTTACTTTTTCTCATATCTATACCTCATCTTAATCTAAGCAATAATGGGACTGATTTATTTCCTTCACCCCTTGCAGCACCAACCCCGTTATCCTTCACCGTCCCTGCGGGACCTCTCCACCCCTTCACTCCAGCAATATGAGTTTAGGAGTTGATGAGTTAAAGAGTTCCAGAGCAAAAGTTTAAAACAAGAAATACCCCACTACTTTACCGTCAAAACTGTGCAAGTTGCCTGTGTCAACGGCTCCCTGCATGTTATCCACATCTCTGTCTTCTCAATCATTATAAATCAGTGTATGTGTATGTGCAAGTGTCAGTGAATTATGCTTAATTTTACTCCTTCTCACGCAAAAATCCTATCCTTCTTTTTACCTTTTGTTGAGGCTCACCTTAGTGATGAAAGGGTTAGTCCGGGTTGTAGGAGACAGAAATTTGCATATAAGTTTAGAAGTATTTTTTATAAATTCAACAAGTATTTATAATGGAAAGTCTGCCTTCCCCTCCCCAAAATAATTTATGGTTAGAGATTATTAATAGCTCACTTCTGTTCGAGGATTTCTCGGGTAAGCCTCTTCCCTTCATCAACACCTGGCTGATCAAAAGGATTTATGTTGTAGAGGTTACCTGCAATTGCGGTCTGTACTTCAAGGAGGTACAGGAGCTGGCCTACTGTATGTGGGGTAATCTCCGGAAGGGTTATCCTCATATTCGGCCTCTTTGCCTTTGTTAAGGCAATCTCTGTAGCCTCCTGCTCTGCATTAATCAGTTCTGAAAGACTATGGCCTCCGAGATAAGATACCTTCTCAATATTCTCAAACACTTTAGGAATTTCGACCTCCTCAGTAAACCTTTCCACTCTCAGGAATGTTATTGTCTTGTCATTTGGCCCTTCGATATAAAGCTGTAGCTGTGAGTGTTGGTCTGTTGCACCGAGGGCTTTCACTGGTGTCTGTCCGGTATGAACTACCTTACCATGTAGATCTAACCTTTTCCCCAGACTTTCTGCCCAGAGCTGGCAGAACCAGTCTGCTACCTTCTCAAGGGCATAGCTGTATGGCATAATTACTGAGACTTTCTTTCCTTTCTTTGTATTCGCTATATAATGTAGGATAGCCCCCATTGATGCAGGATTCTCCTCTATTTTTTTAAGGTAACATCTTTTATCCATAGACTGAGCCCCTGATAGAATTGCCTCGATATCAATCCCTGCAACAGAGGCAGGGAAAAGACCGACTGGTGTAAATACAGAGAACCTCCCTCCAACACCTTGAGGAATTTCAAGTGTCCTGTATCCTTCATCTGACGCTATTTTTCTGAGTACTCCTTTCTGAGGGTCTGTCGTAGCGATAATATGGTTTTGCCATCCAGAACCTATCGCCTTCTTAAGCCTTTCTCTTATGACAAGGAATGAGGCAATGGTTTCGACTGTTTCCCCAGATTTTGTGATAACATTGAAAGCAGTCCTTGTAATATCTATGAGATCGAGAAGTCCTTTTAACTGGTCAGGGTCAACATTGTCATAAACAAAGACTCTCGGTCTTTTCCTCATCCCTTTTGGAAGGATATTCCTGTATGGATGTGTAAGGGCATTAAGCAGGGCTGTAGCCCCTAAGGCAGAGCCACCGATTCCGAGTATAACGAGGTCATCAAAGGAGTCGCTTATCTCCTCAGAAAGACTGATGATCTTTTTTATATCCTGATATGGTAGGTCTAAAAATGGAAGTTTTCCCCTTGTTCTCTCTGAACTGATTTTTCTGAGAATGTTGGATGTCTTCTTCTTTAAAGAACCTATCTCTTTAGGGAGAACACCGTGTTTCTGGCTGACAGAGCCAGCCAGCATATTTTTATAGTCAATGATTAGAGGGCCATTTCTATGAGTCATAGACTTTAATACCCGGGATTTTCTTTTATCTGTCCCTGCTACGGGGTGCTGGTGTTGTGCCCTCTCCTATGCCAGGGAATGATGGCATCGTAACCTTCTGGTATCCTGCAGGGGGTTCGAAAAGACTATCCGGCTGAGAACCTGTCTTTATTTCCTTGAATTCTGTGCTCCAGCTTCCATCAATGGCAGACGTTTTAATAGGGAAGTTTAAATCGGTTGCCAGCCACTGGTACATCTTATCTGTTCTGTCACCTGATTTATAGGTTACCTCATATTTTTTTGTCGGATGGCCATTAATCACTTCTGAGCCTACCTCCACCCTGCTAACCTCCCCCCCAATTTTCTTTTCGATCTGTGGTTTTTCATGGGGTTTAAAGGGCTTCATCGGCATTTCCATATACTTCTTTTCATCGGGCATAACCATCCACATAACCTGTTTATCCTCCCTCAGGATGTTGTATCTCGGTTGACCCTGAGGCTCCATCCTAAACTTTTTCTCTTTAACATACATCTTCATGCTCTGTGTCATCCTTGCCGATATAGTCACGATTAATGCTGAAAACTCTCGAGGTTGAGCGATAGATAGAGTTACACTAAAAAGAACTGTGGCAATTAATACTATTAAAATATTTTTTTTCATTAACAGTCCTCCTTTCTGAGGTTGTTCCTTAATTAAAAGTGGTGGCGGTGCAGGGATTTGAACCCCGGACTCTGCGGATATGAGCCGCATGCTCTAACCAACTGAGCTACACCGCCTATATATAAAAAAGGATTACAGACAATCTGTAACCCATTTTGGTATTTATTTCTTTTGGTAGCGGGGGGAGGATTTGAACCTCCGACCTTCGGGTTATGAGCCCGACGAGCTACCAGGCTGCTCCACCCCGCGTCATTAAGTAAATATAACTTAAAGATTTTATAAAAGTCAAGGAACAAGGGAGAGATCGATCTGCCTTCTTTCAAGATCTACCCTGTCTACTCTTACCTTTACTTCATCCCCAAGTCTGTATGTCCTCTTCGTGCGTTTCCCTGCGAGTAAATGGGACCTCTCGTTAAAACTGTAATAGTCATCCCTTAGCGCTGATATATGGACAAGACCTTCTACGAAGATATCCTTTAGCTGGACAAAGAGGCCATAGGAGGCAACGCCTGTGATCACCCCTTTATATTCTTCACCGACCTTATCCTTCATAAACCTCACCTTAAGGGAATCAACCGCCTCCCTCTCGGCCTCATCTGCTATCCTCTCTCTTTCACTGGTTTGGATAGCTATTTCGTTGAGGATTCCTTCAAGGTAACACTTCTTCTTTGAGGGTAAAGGACCGTTTCTCGCCTCCTTCAATATTCTGTGTACTATCAGGTCAGGGTACCTCCTTATCGGAGATGTAAAATGGGTATAGCATCTGGAGGCGAGACCGAAGTGGCTGAGATTCTCTACTGAGTATCGCGCCTGTTTCATCGAGCGGAGCATAACATTGTTTATAAGTCTCTCTTCAGGTTTATTTTTCACTTCTTCGAGAATCCTCTGTAATACCCTTGAATGGATCTTTTTCTTTATTAAATAACCGAACCCCTTTAAAAAATCTAAGAACTCTTCCACCTTATCACGATTAGGCTCTTCGTGAATCCTGTATATAAAAGGGATCTGCAGATCAGAGATATAAGAGGCGACAGCTTCATTGGCGGCTATCATGAATTCCTCTATTATGCGGTGGGCGATGTTTCTCTCAGCGATAAGGATATCCTTGATTTCTCCTCTGAGGTTAAGGATTATCTCTGGTTCTGGAAGGTCAAAATCGAGACTTCCCCTGTGCATTCTTCTGTCTCTGAGTCTTAATGCAAGTTCCTCAATAATCCTGAAATCATCGATGAGATATCTGTATCGTTTACATTCTTCAGGATCCTGATCCACAAGGATCTTCTTTACCGAAGTATATGTCATCCTTTCATTACTATTTATAACGCAATCATAAAAATCAGTCCTTACCCTATTACCTTCCCTGTCAAATTCCATCTCGACGGTAACAGCAAGTCTGTCTTTATGGGGCTTAAGACTGCATATACCGTTAGAGAGTTCCTCAGGTAACATAGGGATAACCCTGTCAGGAAAGTAGGTACTTGTGCCACGAATCCTTGCCTCTTCATCTAAAAGAGAATCCCAGGGGACATAATAACTCACATCTGCTATATGAACCCAGAGGAGGATTGAACCTCCGGAAAGTCTTTTTACCGAGACGGCATCGTCAAAATCCATCGCCTTTTCTCCATCAATAGTAACGGTGTTCAAATCCCTAAGATCCTTCCTTTTCCTGAACATTGTCTTTGATATTTTCTGTGGGACCATTTTTGATTCCTCAAGTACTTTAGATGGGAAACTCTGAGGAAGCTCGTATTCCTCAATTATTATATCTGTTGTGATCCCGGAATCATCAGGTCTTCCCAGGATTTTTATAATTCTTCCTTCAGGGCCTCTCGTTGGTGATGGGTAACTGAGGATTTCGGCAACAACAATATCCCCTCTTGTTGCCTCTTTTCTTTCCCTGGGGCCTATGTATATATCCTGACCTATTCTTGGATCATTAGGGACAACGTATCTAAAATTTTTACTCTCTTCGTATTTCCCAACGACCCTTTTATGTGCCCGTTCGAGGACCCTTATCACCCTTCCTTCCCTCTTCATACCTTCCCTGAAATGCTCGATCCTCGATATTACCCTGTCCCCGTGCATGGCTCCTGAAAGGTTTCTACTTGGAATGAATATGTCGGCTTCTCCTGTCTTCTCGGGGATCACGAAACCATAGCCATCTCTGTGGCACTGTAGCCTTCCAGCGATTAAACTCATTTTTTCAGGAAGGCCATATTGGTTCTTCCTTGTTTTTATTATCTCCCCGTCCCTGACCAGTTCCTTTATCATTCTTTTAAAGGCACGACGACCCTCTTTAGATACCTTAAATGTTAAAAGCATTTCCCTCATATGGAGAGGTCTGTAAGAACTTTCCTTGAATCTACTAAATATCTCTTCCTTTGTGATTTTCATCCGACCCTTATTAATCTGGCTTCACCTTTAGCCACGATCGTACCATCGTCTTTAACAGCCTGTGCCTTTGCCTCTATAACCCTTTTCACTTCCTTAAGAATTGTTGCTGACACTGTAATCTTTTCTCCTACAAGTAGCGGCTTTTTGAATCTTATATCCATATTTACAGTGACAACATTCATCCCCAGCCCTATCGCAAGTTTAACCATTGCCTCATCAAGGACGGTCGATATTATTCCTCCATGGACTATATCCTTATAACCCTGATATAACTTAGGTGGGATGAATTCTGTTTTTATAGTTCTCGATTCCCTATCGATTTTGAAAATGAGTTTCAGTCCGATAGGGTTATCTTTGCCGCAGACAAAACAATAGTTATCATCCTCAAGTTTCATAGGTCTCATCTCCTTTACTTACCCCTGTGAAAAGAAGGAAAAGGTTGACAGTAATTCTATCCTAATTATAATGTTTATTATAACTGATTTCGCAGATTTAACACGATTAAACTATAAGTATGTCAGTAACAAAGGTTAAGTTTAACATTATATATGAGGTTATATTTTGTCACAGGTAAAAAGACAGGTTTCTTCAGGTGGTGTGACCTTCAGGAAGAGCGATAAAGGGATAGAGGTTGCCCTTATCCGAATCAGAGCCGGTAGATGGGCACTTCCCAAGGGTTTAATAAATAAGGGTGAGGTTCCAGAAGAGACTGCACTAAGAGAAGTGAGGGAAGAGACAGGTCTTGAAGGAAGACTGATAGATAAATTAGGTGATATTGAATACTGGTATTTTTCAAAAGAGGATCAAACAAAATACCACAAGTTCGTCCATTTCTATTTGATCGAATATGAGCGTGGTAGCATAGATGATCACGACTGGGAAGTGGAAGAGGTAAAGTGGTTTCCCGTAGAGGACGCAATAAAAACTCTATCTTATAAAAGCGAAAAAGAAATTATGGAGAAGGCCATAGTATATTTAAAGAGAACTTTAGGGCATAGTCTATGAGCTTTTTGAAATGTAATCTTCTATTTCTTTTATGTACTTAAGATAAAGTTTTTGAGTCATACTTACTGCAGCATGCACCAGTGAATGTTCAAGGAGATCATATTCGTGTACAAGCCTATTTCTTAAGCCAGCAGAGGGGGCAAGTTTCTCCGCAAGCTCTTTTGGAATTATCTTAAGTTCCCCCATCTTTATAAAACTTTCATAATAATCATCAGGAACTGTATTGCCTGTATGAACGATAAGTGAGGTGTTGATATCAATTGCCGCCTCGATTAATTCCTGTAGAAGCCTTTCAGTAGCCTTTCGTTTATAAAGATCTTTTATATATTCCTCCTCAGTCATATTCTCTATAGGTTCAAGGGCTTTAAGATTTTCTACTATGATAGAGAGTTTTCTTTCAAGAATTTCTTTTTCAAAAGGACTCATAATAAACCCTTTGCTTGAAGATACTGCCTTAGTGCTTTTGCCTGTGCGTTACGCAGCTTTTTTGTATCTACATACATCTTGAATGCAAGTGAACAAAACTCATTAAACATACCAGGCGACTTTTCATAAAGGATTCTACCATTTTTAGCTATAGAATATCTTAAAAGTGGACTTGAGCGTTTAAGATCAATCACATCAATATTGTCAGTATGGAGTAGTCTTATAACTCTGTTTGTAAGTGAGAGGATATCGATAGGTTTGTCAAACTGAAAGGCAAGGTCAATATCACTTCTTTTATGTATACCTCCTTTGACAAACGAGCCAAAAAGCAAAACAATCTCTAACCCTTCTTCTTTAAAGAGAAGGCTCAATCTATTCGTGATTTCCTCAAATGTAAATGTATTTTTTTCATCTGACATAGATATATTTTTTCACACTTAAGCAATAAAAGCAACAGTTCTTGTTAATTAATTTTAAGTATATTTCATAAAATATCGCATGTCTCAACGAAACCTTAATGCAGGTATATTATATGAATAGATCAGGGTTCAGGTTGACAAATGGTTAACAAGTTCTTCCATAATAGAGACCCCTGAACTCGTTCCGATAGTATTAGCCCCCACTTTTATTAAAGAAAAAGCTTTAAATAGGGTTTTAACCCCACCTGAAGCCTTTATTCTAATTTTGTTCCCCACCACTGATTTTATAAGCTTTATATCCCTAACTTTTGCCCCAGAAGGGCTATAACCTGTTGATGTTTTTACGAATTCTGCCCCAGCCTCTATTATTACCTCACAGGCCCTCTTCTTCTCATCGTCTGTAAGGTAACAGGTCTCTATAATTATTTTATGAGTCACTCTCGGTGTAGCCATCACGATATCGGAGATCTCTTTCCTCACATCATCCCATTTTGATTCTTTCAATGCACCGAGGTTTATAACAATATCCAATTCATCCGCCCCATCCTTCACGGCCTCCATTGCCTCGAAGACCTTTGTGGGAGTCCTATTTGAGCCGAGGGGAAACCCGATCACTGTACAGACTTTAACCCTTGTGCCGGACAAAACATTCCTGACATAAGATACATAAACAGGGTTTATACATACCGCACGGAATGAATACCCTTTCGCTTCATCACAGAGTTTCGATATCTCCTGTTTTGTTGCGGTGAGTCTCAGGAGGGTATGCTCTATCCTGCTGGCTAAATCTTTCCTGTCCTTAAATATCTCTCCACCTCCTCTTTATAGCCTTTATGGAGTTCTCCGGTGATAGGGCCGGGGATCCCATTTCCAATCGTCTTATTATCTACCTTCGTTACAGGCAAGATTTCTAATGTTGTATTTGTGATAAAGGCCTCATCTGCACCATAGAGGCTTTCAGGGGTATATAGCCCCTCTTCTACTTTGACTCCATTCCCTTTTGCCACCTTCATTATAAGTTTTCTTGTAATCCCATCGAGGATACCTGCCTCAACAGACGGTGTGAAGAGTGATCCATCTTTCACAAAGAAGATATTCGTGATTGTACCTTCAGCGAGGTATCCACGATAGTTCAGCATAACGGCCTCGTACACCCCCGCCTCCTTTGCCTCTATCTTTGCGAGTATGTTGTTAAGGAAATTAAGGGATTTGATCTTTGGATTAAGAGCCTCAGGGGCGTTCCTCCTCGTCTTTACAATAGATACCCTTACACCCTTTTTATAAATCTCTTCAGGATATTCTTTGAACCTTTTAGTTATGATAACAATCGTAGGTTTCGGGCATAACCCAGGGTCAAGCCCTATCTCACCTGGCCCTCTTGATATAGAAAGTCTTATATAGGCATCTTTTAATCTGTTCTTACTGAGTGTGTTATAAATTGCCCTTTTTATTTCATCTGGAGGTCGGACTATCTTTAATTTTATGAGTTCTCCTGACCTGAAAAGCCTCCTTATATGTTCATCTATCATAAATACAACACCACAGTATGCCCTCATCGTCTCATAGATCCCATCCCCGTAAAGGAAGCCGTGGTCAAAGACAGAAACCCTTGCCTTCTCCTCTGGGACCAATCTTCCATTCAGATAGATAAACATCATACCCTTTCAAGTGTCCTTATCAGTGCCTCCGCCTTATATAAGGTCTCGTAGTATTCCCTCTCAGGGTCTGAATCCGCCACGATTCCTGCCCCTGCCTGTACATAGGCAACTTCGCCCTTTATAACAAATGTCCTTATCACTATATTAAGATCCATGTCGCCTGCAAAACTGATGTAACCGATGGATCCGGTATAGGGGCCTCTTGAAACAGGCTCTAATTCATCTATGATCTCCATGCATCTAACTTTTGGAACACCTGTTATCGTACCACCAGGGAAGGCAGCCCTTATCACATCAAAACAGTCCTTACCTTCTGCCAATTTTCCCCTTATATTGGAGACGATATGTATCACATGGGAGTAGTCCTCTGTGACCATCAACTCGTCCGCCTCAATACTCCCGTAGTCACAGACCCTTCCGAGGTCGTTCCTCTCTAAATCTATTAGCATAATATGTTCTGCCCTTTCCTTTTCATTAAGTAACAACTCTGCTCTCATCTCTCTGTCACCATTCGGGTCCTTACCCCTCGGCCTTGTCCCTGCGATAGGCCTTGTTTCGACAATATCACTTTGTACTTTGAGTAACCTTTCAGGTGATGAACTTACTATATGATAATCATCAAATTCTAAGAAGCTTGCGAAAGGAGAGGGGTTGATATCCCTCAATATTTTATAAAGATTCCATGGATCGATGTCGCCGATCTCTGCTGAGAGCCTCTGTGATAGATTGGACTGAAAGATATCTCCTGCTGCAATATATTCCTTTGCCTTTCTTACTATCGATTTGTATTCTTCCTTTTTCATCTCGTATCTTATCTCTATTGGCCTCCTGATCTCTTGATTTATAGGGTGGGGTGGAGATGGAAAGGATAATTTTTTAATAATCTCCTCCATCCTCAATAGAGCATCCTCATAATCTTCGTTTCTTATAGAAGGGTTCGTTATGACCCAAGACCTGTTTGTGTAATGGTCAAATGCAATCACTGTATCCACGAATATGAAATGGGCATCGGGTAGTTTGAGGTCATCTAAAGTCGTTCTCGGTAGCCTCTCAAAATGGTGGACAAAATCATAACTCAAGATCCCTATGGCTCCCCCTATGAAAGGGGGAAGCCCCTCGATCCTATCAATCCTGTATTGATTTATTAGTTCCCTGAGCTTCTTTAAAGGTGAATCATCGATAGTCGTTTTCTTGCCTTTCTTGATGATTTCTATTATCCTACCTTTACTCTTAAAGATTAGTAGGGGGTCAGTACCTATAAATGAGTATCTGCCTGTTTTCACCGACCCTGAGGCACTTTCTAATAGAAAAGAATACCGCCCACCCCTCACCCTTTCAAATACCTCAACAGGTGTAAGACCTTTTAGGGGGATTTCTTTATAGATGATGGATGAGGTTTTTTCTGCTATGTCCTTTGACAATCGTATCCTCTATGGGTAATTAGAGTAAATATAAATCAAAAAAGAGACTACTTCCCTTGAATAAATTCAGATTCTCAGAATAAAGAATTCTATAGGGAGAGGGCATAATCTACGATCTCTTTATAAGTGAAAATCGGGCCATCAATACAGATGTATTTTGAACCTTCATAACAATGACCACATTTACCGATACCACATTTCATATGGGCCTCAAGTGTCGTGACTATCCTTTCTTCTGGCATTGAAAAGGATAAAAGCTCTTTTACTGTTGCTTTTATCATCACAGGAGGCCCACAGATGTAGGAAATAGCGTCTTCAAAATTTAGATTCACACTCTTGAGTAACTCCGTCACCAAACCAACAGGTCCATTCCATTTCTTATCAGCCATGTCAACGGTAAGGTGCACCCCTATACCATTCCTTCTCCATCTTTCTATATCATCCAGAAAAAGAATTTCTTTGGGTGTCTTTGAGCCATAAAAAAAGATGATCTGTCTTCCCTTTGGATATTTTATTAACCATTCAATCAGAGGCCTGAGTGGTGAAATTCCTATGCCACCGGCAATCATAAGGATACCCCTTTTATTTGCTATATCTGTGGGAAAACCGTTTCCATATGGACCCCTTATGTAGATGTATTGACCCACTTCAAGATTATGTATCTCACCTGTGACCCTCCCAACCTTTTTAATACAGAACTCCAAGACATCGGAAGGAAGAGAAGTAACAGAGATTGGAACCTCTCCAGCACCCCAGAGAGAGACCATAAAGAACTGTCCGGGTAGATAGTCTTTGATGCCATCAATCCTTACCTTAAATAACTTCACATCAGGTGTGAGGTTTAATATCTCTGAGATCCTTCCTTTTATAAGCATATAAGGATTCATTTCTACCTTTTTCATCTTTATCCCTCTGAGCCAGCAGTCACTTTTAGCCTTGTTATAACAGAAGCCATATCGATCTTTGTAGGGCATGCTATGGTGCATCTACCACAGCCAACACAACCGAATCCATTCAAAGCATCGGGATAATAAATGAGTTTATGGTAAAACCACCTCTTAGTCCTAAGATACCTTTCCTCATTAGGCAGTATGCCGCCAGCAAGGCGCGTGAAACCTTTAAAAAGGCATGCATCCCAGAGTCTCACCCTTTCTATTATATCCCCAAAGACCCTGTCAGTGACCGTAAAACATGTGCAAAGGGGGCATTGATAGACACATCCACCACATTCAAAACACTTGTCTGAGATCATCCTCCAGAAATCATCTTTTACCTTTCCTGAAAGTATGAGTTGCCTTGCACCCTCAAGGCTTATCCTCTTCTGGGAGGTAGCCTTTGAGCTTAAGAAGACCTCGTATTGATCTTCATAATCCGCCTTATAGGGTTTTCTGAAGAGGAAGGAGAATCTCATAACGGCGCTATGTCCTTTTGGAGAGCCTACCTGAACAAAGAATCTATCACCAAGGTCTGTGAGTTGCACATCGAAGCCCTTTTCAAGGTATGGCCCTGTGTTAAGCCCTGCACAGAAACATTCGGGTTCAGGCCTGCCACAGACAATAGATATTAAGACAGTCTCATTTCTTCTCTCCTCATAAAAGGGGTCTTTATAGCCATCAAGAAAGAACTTATCAAGTAAGGTCAGGGCAGTAACATCGCATGACCTCACTCCGAATATTACCCTTTTTGTGTTATCCCTTAGGTCTACTACTTCATCTGTCATTAGATACTTGAACATCGGCTCATATTGTGGAAATAAGAACTCCTTTACAGTAGGTAGTATAGCCGGGAGATCGAGGACTATATCATGGATATTTTCAACACTCTTAAAAACTATATCCGTCTCTTCTCCTCTCAAAGGCCCTATGAGTTCCCTTTCTTTTCTAAGCTGCCTGAGCCAGTAGGAAAGATGGTCTTTATACAGGATCAACTCTGTAGGCTTCATAAGGGTTCTACCTTCACAGCGCAGACCTTGAGTTCTGGTATCTTTACCTCAGGGTCCAAGGCAGGGTTTGTAAGGGCATTGGCAGGTGCAACACTGTAATGGAATGGTATAAACACTGTGCCTTCTGGTACAGTGGTTGTTATATATGCGTTAAGCCTGATAGAACCCCTCTTTGATGTAACCTTAACAGAATCTCGATTCTTTATCTTGAGCTTTTCTGCATCTGATGGGTTTACCTCTATGAATGGCTCTGGTTCTTCCCTTTCCAGAACCGTCGTTCTTCCGCACATTGTTGTCGTATGATAACGGGAATAAATCCTCCCTGTTGTAAGAATCATAGGGAATTCGTCATTTGGCGGCTCATCAGGTGGGATGAAATCAACAGGCATAAATGTACCAAGCCCCCTTGCAAACTTCTTCCTATGAAGATAGGGTGTTCCAGGATGGTCTGTGCTTGGACAGGGCCATTGAAGACCAAGACCAGTATTAAGTCTGTGGTGGAGTATTCCTCCATATATTGGAGTAAGGAGTGCAACCTCCTCCATAATCTCATAGGTTCCTCTGTAATTCATCTCATAACCCATCATTGAGGAGAGCTCACAAATGATTTCCCAATCAGGTTTTGATTCACCCACAGGTGCAGTTGCTTTTCTTATGAGCTGGATTCTCCTCTCTGTATTTGTAAAAGTTCCATCTTTTTCTGCAAAGCTCGCTGCGGGAAGAATGACATCTGCATACTGGGCTGTCTCATTAAGGAAAATGTCTTGAACCACTAATAACTCAAGTCTCTGGAGCGCCTCTCTTGTGTAATCTGAATATGGATTGGAGAGGAGGGGGTTCTCACCCATGATGTACATCGCCTTCAACTCCCCTTTATAAGCCTTCTCTACCATTTCCATCATTGTTAGACCTGATTTTTCTGGTAGATTCACTCCCCATATCCTCTTAAATTTTCTTCTAACGATTGGATCTTTCACAAACTGATATCCTGAATATACATCAGGAAGTGCTCCCATGTCACAGGCACCTTGAACATTATTCTGCCCCCTTAATGGATTAAGCCCGCTTGATGGAAGCCCGATGTGCCCTGTGAGCATTACGAGATTAGCACAGGCCTTCACATTGTCAACACCTGTGATATGTTGTGTGATCCCCATGGAGTAGAAGAGCATGGAACGTTTCTCCATTGCATAGAGTCTTGCCACTTTTCTTATGTCATCTGCATGGATACCCGTAATGCCTTCAACTACATCCGGGGTATATCGTTTTAAGATTTTCCTGAAAGAGTCAAAGTTTTCCGTCCTTTTCTTCACAAAATCTATATCCACAAGTCCTTCCGCAACAATGGAATTCATAATGCCCATCAGAAGGGCGGTATCGGTGCCACACCGATGCCTTAGATGGATATGAGAAAACTCTGCAAGCCTTATCTTCCTTGGATCTGCAACTATCAATGTAGCGCCTTTCTCTATCGCCTCAAAAATATACATTGCCACCATTGGGTGCTGTTCTATAGTGTTAGAGCCTATCACAAAGAGGGTTTTTGCATCTGCTATTTCAGAAATGGAGTTGGTCATAGCACCAGAGCCAAAGGTAGTTGCAAGACCTCCAACGGTGGAGGAATGGCATAGTCTTGCACAATGGTCAATGTTATTTGTACCGATTACAGCCCTTGCAAACTTCATCATGAGGTAGTTTTCTTCATTTGTACATTTTGCTGAACTTATTATACTGATGGAATCCGGGCCATGTATCTTCTTTATTTTTTTAAGACGACTCGAGATAAATCCCAATGCTTCATCCCAACCGACCTTTCTTAGATAGCTATCTTCTCTAATAAGAGGGTATCTTAATCTTTCTGGATGGGTTACAAACTCATGAGCATTCCACCCCTTTATACAGAGGCTTCCCCTGTTTACAGGATGGGACCTACTGGGAGATACACCAGAAATTGAACCATTCTCTACATGGAGATACAGTCCGCAGCCACAACCACAATAAGGACAAACTGTAAGAATCTTGTCCATTTTTCCTTTCAAGGTCCTTTAAACCATCGGCTTCCAGGCTTTATAGCGATGCTTCTTTCTTTGCAAAGAGGACAGCTTTTAGGTTCATAGATTGGTATTGTTAGGGAAAGGAGTGAAATAAGCGGGAAACCGAGATTCACCTTGCCTTCGCTTCTATCTATAATAGCACCTACACCTTTGATGATACCTCCTGAGTCTTTTATAACATCCATGGTCTCCCTTATTGACCCTCCTGTTGTTACAACATCTTCAACAACAATAACACGTTCACTTTTATTTATTGAAAAACCTCTCCTCAATCTCAGTTTTCCTTCCTGTCTTTCTGCGAATATTGACCTCACACCCAATGCACGTGCTACCTCATGGGCAACGATTATCCCACCGAGGGCAGGTGCAGCAACAAGATCTATTTCACTTTCTTTAAAGTATTCCGCTAACTCTGAGCAGAGTTTCCCTGCATATTCAGGGTACTGGAGTACGAGTGCTGCCTGGAGGTACTGGGGACTATGAAGCCCTGAGCTTAATTTAAAATGGCCAGTGAGAAAAGCCCCGCACTGTTTGAAAATATCCAAGACTTCTTTTTCGGAAATCATTAAGGTATTTCCTGTAATTGAACCTTTTCCTGTTTTGCTACGATTACCAGAATGAAGTTCTCAGGATCTAAGTATTTTTTTGCCACCCTCTGGATATCTTCCTTGGTTGTTCCGTTAATCAAGGCCTTATACTTCTCCGGATAATCAAGTCCAAGATTATAGAACTCGATAGATACAAGGAAGCTCGCAACCTCGGCGTTTGTATCTATCCTCAGGGGGAAACTCCCTGTGAGATAACCCTTTGCATCCGAAAGTTCTTCTTCTGTTATTCCTTCCT